>NZ_DDKA01000020.1:0-77154 GCF_002339225.1 Sphingobacterium sp. UBA2610 | reverse complement strand
AGTATTGGGGTAGTATGATAATATCACTTATGACCAGATCAGGTTGTTTTTCGTTGATCATAGCTAATGCCTGAACGCCATTACGGGCACCATAGACCGTATATTCTACCTTAAAAATGTCGGTAAGATAGCTGCGGATCGCATCGTCGTCGTCAACCAATAAGATACTGAATTTTTTGCTTGATATGGCCGTTGGAAATGTGGGAGCTGTTTCTGTCACCACTTGTGCATCGTATAGCATTTGAATCCCCGACTCGTTGCGGTGCGCTACATCTGCCAATGGTTCTTCGGCCGGCATTTGTTGTGCCACGATAGGCAAAACGAGGTCGAATGTTGTTCCCGCTGTTGCTGAACTCGTATAACTTATTTTTCCGGCGTGCATTTCAACAAAAGTTTTGACCAGATACATGCCGATCCCGAATCCCGTTTGTTTTTTGGGGCCAGTCAGTGGATCCGAAAAATATTTGTCGAATATTCTATCGCCAAGATGTTCGGGGATACCTTTTCCCGAATCCTTGATCTGAATGGTTAATTCCCTACCCTGTTGCGATAGAGCAATATGAATAGCGCCATCGGAAGGCGTAAATTTAAAGGCATTTGATATGAGATTGCATAAGATGATCTCAATTTTTTCTTTGTCAGCATTGACATAAATCGGATCGGAATTTTCCAGAAACTGGTAATCTATATTTTGCAATTTTGCCTGAGCAGCGAAATATAGAAATATTTCTTTCATAAAGCTTTGGCAGTCAAAAATACTGATTTTGAGCTGTTCGGCACCGTCCTCTGTTTTTCTAAATACAAGCAGCTGATCCACCAAGCTCAACAGTCTTTTGGCATTTCTATGCACAATCTGAAGGGAAGCGCTGTCCTTGGACTCGTTTTTGGTCTTTAGCAGATCTTTAATCGGATTAATAATTAAGGTCAGTGGTGTTCTAAATTCATGCGATATATTTGTGAAAAATGCATGCCTCTTCTCATTGAGCTCTCTTTCTTTCTGAATGGTAAATTTTGAAAGCTGTATCTCGTAATTTAAAGCGATTTGCCTTTTCCGATAGCGCAGATACCATAGTCCTATATAGGCAATAGCCAGCGTGTAAAGCAGGTAGGCCCACCAGCTTCTATACCAAGGCGGAAGAATTTGAATCTCGAGTTTAATCTGTTTATTCGTCCAGTTGCCTTCCGAGTCGGTCGATTGAATATGAAGGATATAAGTGCCTTCATGCAGACCGTTGTAATTTATTGATCGGGTAGACCCTGCATCGTTCCATCCTTTGTCCAATCCTTCCAATAGATACCTGTATTTTATCTTTTGTGGGGAATCAAACTCCAGGGCTGCAAACTCCAGCGAAAAAGTGGATTGATTGTAGGGGAGCGTCAATTTATGAATGCTATGATCTTTTCCAATATCGACCCGGTCGCTCAGGTCGGCAATCTTTTTATTGTTAATTTTAAGGCTTGTGATAGCTAAGGCAGGTTCATAAATTTTCAGTTTAATGCTATCGGCGTCAAAGATGTTAAAACCGTTGTTCCCTCCGAAAAGAAGATGGCCGTCTTTGAGCTTAAGAGCTGCCCCATAGGAAAATTCGTTGCTTTGAAGTCCGTCAGTTTCCTCGTACCGTACAAATTTTTTAGTGGAAGGATCGAACTTCGAAAGCCCATTAAAGGTGCTTAACCACAATTTTCCAGTTTTATCTTCCAAAATATTAAGTACGGCATTGTTGCTCAATCCTTCATTTGTGGAATAATTTTCGACAATCTTTTTTAAACTGATATCAAATGCCAAGAGCCCCTTTCCTTCTGTTCCCAGCCAAAGTCTGTTATTTTTTCCGAGCTGAATGGCACGAACAGGTTTTCCGATTAAATATCTGGAGATTTTTTTCGTCTGCTTGTTTAGCTGTATAATCTCATTGTAATTCCCCATCCAGATATTACCTTTCTGATCATCAGTCATACAATTGATATCATAGATGTCTTCGCTGAATACTTCAAATTGGTCGCTTGTCGGATTATATGTATATACTCTTCCCTCGGAAAATGTCGCTGCCCAGATCTTTTCATCCTGATCCTTAAAAAGTAACTGTATACTGTTATTTAGAACCCCAGTTGGCGTTCTACAAACATAATATTTAAAACCCGAGCCCTTTATGTAACGCGCAATGCCCATTTCGGTTGCGATCCACAATTCTCCATTAGTTCCAGTCAAAAGATGGTTTACCGTATTGTCTGGCAATTGCTGTGGCCCTTTTTGAAATGACTGAACCTGATTGGTCTTGTTATCCCATGCATAAAGACCATTGCCTTCGGTACCAATCCAGATCTTGTTATCATATTCAACAAAAGAACGGACAAATTTGTGCGCCAAGTTAAATCCCGCATAATGTTTCTGCTGTAAATAATTAAATTTATAGCCATTGTTATCAATCGTCTCAATGCCGCCCTTTCCGGTGCCGATCCATATTTTACGCTGGGAGTCTATGTAAACCGTATAAATGGTCTTGCTATTCAGTGAAAATTGAACGGGCTGTAGATTACTTTTGTTTTCTGCATTTCCATGAGATAGGTTAAGTATAAAAATGCCATTGTTTTGGGTGGCTATCCAAAGTTTGTTTTGTCCTTCCAACGTCAGCAAATTGATCTGACTCGATTTAAGCTCCTGCGGATACAATGTCGAAAGCATGCCGTCTTTGATTTTCCAAACAAATAATCCTTCGTAATTACCAATAAAGAGTTCACCGCTGTTTGTACTAACCATAGAGGTTGCACTGGTAATAACCTTTGATACAAGATGCAACTGCTGTGTTTTTTTATCGAAAGCATATAATCCGCTTCCCTCTATAAAAACCCATACCCCGCCTGCCGCATCAATATGTGTGGCGGATACATGGTAGTATAAGCTGGATAGGTTCGATTTATAATCTTTAAAAGCGATTTGCATGGCATATGCTTCTTTATGACTTTTGTAAAATAGCCCCCAGCCGTTTGTGCCTATATAAATATTATTGTCACTATCGATTTGAATGGATTTTGTGTCAGCGTTGAGATGATATAACCGTTTCGATTTTTGGTCTCTATAATTTAAACGGGAGAAGGTATCAAAATTTCGGTCGTAGGTTCCAATCCCTTGACCGGTTCCTATCCACAATTTTTTATTGTGGTCTTCTGCTATACAATAGATATAATTATGCGGAATGCTATTTTCGTTATTTAGCTGGTTTCTATAGGTTTTTATATCGTAACCGTCGAATCTGTTAAGCCCGTCGAAGGTACCGAACCACATAAAGCCCTGACTATCCTGAAATATGGATTTCACCGAACTATTGGATAAACCTCTATTCATCTCCTTGGGAAATTGTGCTAGGCTCAGCATACTTGAGTGAACAAGGATGAGAACGAATACCAGGATTAAGGCCTGACGAGAATATGGGAGTCTGTTGAAACTAGGCATGTTAGCAGTTTTGTTCGTATGGTATTTCCGATATCAGGTAAAATTATCGATTTATCCTTATCATAGGTTATTATCTTGAAAACGACTATTTGCAATTGAAAACAGTCAAATTGAAGATTGTATGGCTAAAGATACGATTGTTTTTTAAAATAAGTGTATATTGTACGTTTATATAAAAGGGCCTGTATTACAGCTAACATTGTTGCTTTATAAAGCAAAAAAAATCGAGAAGAAAGTAATGAGTGTATCCATTAAATAGTGTACAAACCAATTTAAAGTAGCTTTTGTGCTCGTTTATCAAAAAATACTATACATCTAAATATATGCGGATCAATTTAATCTTATGTCTATTGTTTGTAGGACATTTTTCATTTGGACAGCAACTGAACAAAGAAACCGTACTTGCTCAGCTAAGTAAGGCAAATCAATACTGGCAGTCTCATCATAAGCCCGAGGTTTGGGCTTTTTGGGATCAGGCAGCTTATCATACCGGAAATATGGAATTCTATAAGATTTCAAAATCAGCGGGCGACTTAAAATATGCTGAGGATTGGGCCAGATACAATGATTGGAAAGGTGCCAAGTCTACCAATACGCAACTTTGGAAATACAACTATGGGGAAACAGACGAACACGTTCTTTTTGGTGACTGGCAAATTTGTTTTCAAACCTATATCGATCTCTATCATTTATCGCCAAGCCCTGAAAAGATTGCACGTGCTCAGGAAGTGATGGAATATCAGATCCACTCCAATAAACAGGACTATTGGTGGTGGGCCGATGGTTTGTATATGGTGATGCCCGTGATGGCTAAAATGTACAAATTGACAGGCAATTCACTTTATCTGGATAAGATGTATGCTTATTTACAATATGCCGATAGTATCATGTTTGATCGGGAAGAGAAATTGTATTACCGCGATGCAAAATATGTCTTCCCCAAACACCAGAGTTTACATGGCAAAAAGGATTTTTGGGCTCGTGGCGATGGCTGGGTGTTCGCTGCATTTGCAAAGGTTCTTCAAGATCTACCTCAGGAGGATAAACATTATACCTACTATCAGGAGCGCTTTAAGGATATGGCGGCCGCTATCATTAATTGCCAACAGCAGGAGGGATTCTGGACTCGAAGCATGTTAGATCCCGAGCATGCTCCCGGCAGGGAAACAAGCGGAACGGCTTTTTTTACTTATGGGTTGCTCTGGGGAATAAATAATGGCTTGCTAAGCGATTTTAAATTTAAAGATGCTGCGGTTAAAGGCTGGAAATATCTTAGTGAGATCGCTTTACAACCCGATGGCAGAATTGGGTATGTACAACCTATTGGTGAAAAAGCTATCCCCGGACAGGTGGTGGATACCAACTCTACAGCTCCTTTTGGTGTAGGTGCGTTTTTATTAGCCGGCTCGGAAATGTATCGTTATTTAGCTCAAAAATAGATTGGATTTGAAAATGAAAAATAAGATTTTATTGTTCTTTGTTATTCTTCTGACAGGCCATACTGTCTTTGGACAGGGCGTGAAGAAGAAACCTGCATCAACAAAAGAGACGGATAGAGCTTTTTGGCTTAAAGAAATGGATCATATGCTGCGTCCCGTTCTCCGCAGTCTGGCCCATGATAGCCTGCGGTTAACTATGCCACAAATGACTTCTATACACGTGGATAATAAGGAACAGCGCATCAAAGTACAATATGTTGAAGTCTTGGGAAGGGTATTGTCAGGCATAGCACCCTGGCTTTCCTTGGATGGCGGTTCGGCTGAAGAGATAAAGTTACGCGATCAATATAGAGCATGGACTGTTCAAGCACTTAAAAATGCTTTGGACAGCAATGCGCGTGATTTTATGCGTTTTGATCTCGGTGGCCAACAGCTTGTTGATGCCTCGTTTATCGCTTTGGGATTTATGCGTAGTCCTTGGTTGTGGGATCATATCGACAATCAGACAAAAAAGAATTTGGTAGCATCTATAAAAATTACGCGCCAATTTCGGCCGGCTTATTCAAATTGGTTACTCTTTTCAGCAATGAATGAAGTTTTTTTAGCGAAATATTCGGATGATTGGGATGTGATGCGCGTTGATTATGCGCTGCAGCAATTGGAACAGTGGTATGTTGGAGATGGAATGTATATGGATGGTCCGCATTATGCGTTTGATTACTATAATAGTTATGTTATCCATCCCTTCTTGGCCGGAATTATGGATTTCATACAGTTGAAAACTAAAAACTATGATGGGATGTTTGCAAAAATCAAGCTCCGAAATGAGCGCTATGCCATTATTCAGGAGCGGTTGATCAATGCCGACGGTAGTTTTCCTCCGACAGGAAGGTCCGTAATCTATCGCGCGGCAGCTTTCCATCATCTTGCAGATATGGCGTTCAAGAGACGACTCCCTGGGGAACTTAGCGAAGGACAGGTGAAGGCTGCCCTGTCTGCGGTATTGAAAAAATCGACCGAAAACCCAAATACGTATGAAAATGGCTGGTTGACGCTGGGTATGTATGGTAATCAGCCGGGCTTGGGTGATCCATACAATAATCAGGGGAGCCCCTATTTATGTTCAGTAATTTTTTTGCCTTTGGGATTACCCGACAGAGATTCTTTTTGGACAAGTGAAGCGAGCGACTGGAGTGCACGGCGTATCTGGTCAGGACAGGACTGGCATAAAGATCAGGGTAAAGCCATTCAATAACCCCAAATTCCGGGAATAAGTCTCCTTTCAAAAGGATCTGGTGGGCTCAACAAGTGTATAAAAAATTCAATGAAACAATATCTAAATCAACTAGTAAGAGTGGGGATGCTCACTTGCGCGTGTCTCTTGTTTATTTACAATGCACAAGGGCAGAAAATTAAGAATACGCTTGTCGGAAATGGCTGGGCAAAGAACACAGTCAACACAACCGTATTTCGTAAAAATTCATTAACCAGCAATGGTAAATACCAATATATCGCTTATTATGATGAAGCTGGATATGTAGTTTTAGGCCAGCGATTACTTTCTGGCAAGGTATGGAAGTTGCGACGTACCGGCTATACCGGGCATGTGAAGGATGCTCATAATGTGATTAGTATTATGGTGGATAAGGCTGGATATCTCCACGTTTGTTGGGATCAGCATGACAGCAAGTTGAGATACGCACTTACCCTTCACCCCAATAGTCTTGTGCTGGGTTATGAGCAAGCCATGCTAGGAAAAAATGAATCAAAGGTAACCTACCCCGAATTCTTAAAGTTACCCAGTGGCGAGTTATTGTTTTTATATCGTGACGGCGGATCCGGCCACGGTAATCTTGTGGTCAATAAGTACGATAGTAAGCAGCAAAAATGGGAGCGGATGCATAGCAATCTGATTGATGGCGAGGAACAGAGAAATGCCTATTGGCAAAGTTATGTGGATCGTCGGGGGACGATACATCTTTCTTGGGTCTGGCGGGAGAGTCCCAACGTGGAAAGCAATCATGATATGGCTTATGCATGTTCAAAAGATGGCGGATTAACCTGGCAAAAGAGTAATGGAATGCGGTACGATTTGCCCATGAGAGAATCTACGGTCGAGTATGCGGCCCATATACCCCAGCAGCACGAATTGATTAATCAAACCTCTATCGCTGCGGATGAAAAAGGGAATCCTTTTATCGCTAGTTACTGGCGTGATGCAGGAACACAGATCCCGCAATATAAGGTAATCTATTTACAAGAGGGGGAATGGAAGATCCGGTCTTTTGATTTTAGAAAAACACCTTTTAGTTTGAGTGGTGGTGGAACAAAGGATATTCCAATCGCCAGGCCCCAGGTGTTGGTTCGCGGAAAAGATAATAAAATAATGTTGACGCTGGTCTTTCGGGATCAAGAGCGCGGTTACCGACCTTCGATACTGAGGTTGAATGGCATGCATCAAGAGGCAAATGACATTGTTGATCTTTGTGAGCAGTCGGTAGGGGCTTGGGAACCTACATATGATACCCAGTTGTGGCAAAAGAAACGTAAAGTTGCTTTATTTTTGCAGTCTACAGTGCAAAAGGATGCTGAGGGACTCGCTGATGCTCCCGCGACAGCAATACGGGTAGTAGAATGGCGTGATTGAGAAAGAGATTGCTGTGTTTTTTTTATATTAGAGAATACTATTAATACCCTAGCGCTAAAATATTAAAAAATCATAAAAAGTAAACCGTACGTTATGAAACATTCAACCGTATTTGTCTTGTTATTTCTAATCTTTACACATGTGTTTGGACAAAAAAGTAAAACAGTCCTATATGTAATCGGAAATATTCACGATAGTGTTCCAAATTATAATGCTCAAATTTTGGTTGGAATTCTTAACCATATTAAGCCTGATATTATTCTTCATGAAGTAGACCGTGAAGGGATGAAGGAATATGAAACTGCTCAGTATAGCCCCGAGGGAAATGAAATAAAAGCAAGCAATCTTTATTTGATGAAGAATCCACAAACCCTGAGATTTCCATTTGATTTTGAAGGAAGAAACAAATACCGTAAAGAAAAAGGCATGGTACCTACTGATAACTTAACCGTTAAATTGATCGACAGTTTGTACCGTGCTCAAAAATTGACCGGCGGGCAAGCCAATATTTACCAAGAATTTCAACGTATCACGGGAGATTTAATAAAAATTGCCACGTTATCTCCCGAAAATTTCAATAATCATACTACGGATAGCATTGCTGAAAAAAGACAATATTATCAATATCAAGAATTACTGAAAATTACAGATGCAAGGTCTGAGTTTTCAGAAAGGTTTGTCACAAAACCCGATGGAGACAAGATCAGTTATAAAGATGGATTCAGATTAATGTCAGACTTCTGGGATTTAAGAAATCAAACAATGGCATCCAACATCTATGAGATAGCTCGAATATATCCAGGTAAAAAGATTGTCGTCTTAACAGGTTTTCTACACCGCTATTATTTGATAAGAGCGCTAAATAAGCTCAATAAAAACGAATTTGTACGCAAGGAATTTTATCAATAACAATCATAATTACGCGAAAGTATAGTGGATACAAATTCTTACTCCACTTTTAAACTGTCGACCGGATTAGCTTTTGCAGCGGCTATTGCTCTGGTACATAGGGTTAGAATGGCAATTACCAGTGCGATGATCCCGGCACCTACAAGTATCCACCAGCTGACCGAAATGCGATAAGCGAACTCTTGCAGCCACTGATTCATCAATAACCATCCGATCGGCAGTGCAATTAACAGGGCTATACCGACCAGTTTAACCATATCAGAGCACAGTAGATAAACCAGGTTGCTGAGTGTTGCACCTAATGTTTTGCGTATACCGATTTCTTTTATTCGCAATTGGATAGCGAATGTGATTACACCAAATAGCCCTAAACAGGCAATAACGATAGACAATAAGGCAAAAATTAAGAGAATTTGACCCTGTTTTATTTCCGAATTGTATTGCTGTTCAAAGGTTTTATCTAAAAATGTGTATTCTAAAGGATAATCGGGGACATATTTACTGTAAACTTTGTTTATATGCGAAATTGTATGGTCTACATTTGTCGATTTCATGCGAATATAAATATTATCCATTTCCATTTTATTAGCTGGAAGTTCTAGGATAAGAGGCTCTATTTTGTGCTGAAGCGAATAAATATGAAAGTCGCTGACGACCCCGATAACAGATTTCAGGATAGATTTTCCAGTTGTGTCTCTTCCAAATTCGATCCTTTTGCCTATCGCGTTTGTCCAGCCTTGTTTTTTTGCAAATGCTGCGTTTATAATGACAGAGGCGCTATCTGTTGGCATGGTACTGTCGAAATTTCTTCCCTTAACCAGTTGAATATGCATTGCTGGGATAAAATTAGGGTCAATTTTTAAGGTATTGGCGAGTGTAAAGTTGGGATCAATTTTTCCATTATTTTCAACATTGAAAGTTCCCACGCCAATGTCGTTTTTCCCAATTGGATTGCTGGCGAACGCTACTTCTGTGATATGGCTATCTTCAAGTAAGCTATTTCTGAACTCGTCGCCTTTATTGCGAGTGGATTCATTGTCCAGATGGAAAACCATGACCTGATTTTTGTCGAAACCCAGGTTTTTTGTAGTCATAAAATTCAATTGTAGAAAAATCACCATGGTGGATACAATAAGCAATACTGCGATTACAAATTGAAAAACCACAAGTGATTTTCTCAGTAGATGTTGGAAGCCATGTGTTCCGATCTGATTTTTTAGCGAAGGAATAGTCTTTAGTCCTGCAAGTATTAAAGCTGGATAAATACCGGTAGTGAATACTAAAAATACGATAAATGGAAGTACAAACAGTAAGGTTTTCCCTATTCCAAAATGCCATAAATCCAATTGCTTACCGATCATTTGGTTTAGCCATGGAAGAAAAGTTGAGGCCAGCAATATGCTTAACAATGCTGCACAAAAGATGATTAAAGACGTTTCAACAAGAAACTGCTTGGTTAGATTTAAAGTGCTGGATCCGATTACTTTCCGGACGGCAATTTCTCTCATCCTTATTGAAGCCTGCGCCGTCGTGATATTAATATAATTTACGATCGCAATTAAGAGTACTAATGCACCGACAATGGAAAAGATGTAAACATATTTGATATTGCTATTATTGCCGAGCTCATAACTTAGATTAGAATGCAGATGGATATCCGTAATTGGTTGTAATTCGATTTTATAATCAAAATCGAGATTCCGTCCATGAATATATTTTTTTACGATGTAAGGAAGTTTTTTTTGAAGTTGGGGCAAGTATGACTGATCTTTTAATAGTACGTAAGTATAAAGGTAAAGTCGATTCCAATCAGGATTAAAGTCTTTTGAAAAGGAACGGATAGCTCTGAAGCTGAAATGTGTATTTTGAGGTACATTTTGTATAACAGCCGTGACAAGGCTGGGTTCAGATTTATTGAAATAAAGCGTTTTATTGACTGCTGTTTCTACGGATCCAAACAATTGTACGGCTAAGTCTTCTGTCAGTACAATAGATTGGGGATTAGCCAATGCCCTTGCAGGATTGCCAGCAAGAAAATTATAGTCAAATAGATTGAAGAAATTCTTGTCTGCGAGGAAGATTTCGTTGACTTTTGTTTGTTGATTATCAATGGTAATTATGCCTCCGCCCTCGATATCGAATCGGGTGGCTTCTTTTACGCCGGGAAATTCATCTTTAATAACATTTGCAAGGGGACCTGCAGTTCCTGTTATATCAAAGGAACCGCCATCCCATTTTCCGTGAGAAACAACGCGATATATACGGTCTGCCTGCGTAAAATAACGATCATAACTCAATTCATCATTCACAAATAAGAGGATAATCCAACATGCGGCTAGGCCCAACGATAATCCTAGTATATTGATTAAGGAGAAGATTTTGTTTCTGAACAATTTCCGCCAACCGACTTTTAAGTAATTATACATGATTTCCTAATTTTAATCTTAAAAATTCATTGCATTTCATGTCATTTTTATCTCATGCAACATGCTTGAGATCAATTGGTTTTAAACGCATCAATAGTTTTGCCTAAACTTTAAGTTTTTGATGTTCAGTGTTTTGTTTGTTTTTGTAACCGTATTAAATTGTTCGATTGTGAACAATACTGTTCGCTTGCGAACGGAGAATGGAAAATTAGATTACTTCTAGAAGACACGCTGAAATACATATTATAGGTCAAGAAAATAACGAAATAATTTCTACAATTGACCAAATGTTTTTACAGTTTTTTTTAGTTTTGATAAATTATTAATCGTTAGTTTATGTGTAAAATTATCTTTTTTATTGTATGTTTTTCTGTATTCAATATCTGTCGTGCCCAAAACAAGGAAGTAACCAAATTAGTCGATCAATTCATCGATACACTAGAGGCTCATTCTTTTATGCGTAGTAGAGTCGATTTCGATAAAATGCGTCAAGAAACAAAGTTGAACGTCAGGAATATTAATTCGACTGATTCATTAATGCCAACTTTTAAAAAGATAGTTGCAGGTTTAAATGATCATCATTCGAGTGTACATAGAGTTAAAGGTACCACAGATGAATTGGCGTTAATTAAAAAGTATGCTTCCACAACCTACGCACAACTAGGGATGCCTGGGCCAAATTTTCAGCATCGATTGATCGAAGATAAATATGCATACATTAACGTTCCTGGTGTTGATCTGGAACATCGCATGTATATTGACACTTTACAAAAGCAGTTGCTTGAACTAGATGGAAAACAACCTAAGGCTTGGATTATTGATTTAACGGAGAATGAAGGTGGTAGTTGTGCTCCGATGATCATTCCCTTTCATGCTCTCATAGATACCACACAAACCTTTTGTTATTTTGATGGAACATTGGACAAAGACGGAAAGGAGGTTTTGGTAGATAAATTTCAGATTCCCCAAAATGGTTTATATATAGACAATGATGTGGAAGCAAAGTATTTTAAATTTGATACTGTTCAAGTCTTACCGCTTGTAAATAATAAGATACCAGTAATTATTTTGATTTCGGGAATAACGGGAAGCTCAGGAGAGATTGCTGCATGTCATTTTTTAGGACAAAAGAATGTGACCGTCATCGGAACAAAGTCAGCTGGTTTAACATCAGGTAATGAACTTTATTATGTAGATAAAGGATATTCCATTAATTTAATGACTGCCTTGTTGCACAATAGAAAAGGAAAATCGTATGATGTTGGAGAACGAATAAATCCAGATATAACGATTACGTATCCGGAGAATATTCAAAGCCGTAAAGAACAACATCAATATATATTAGAAAATAAATCAATATTTATCAATAGGGCACTTGAGTTTTTAACCTCTGGAGGTATTTAACTTCTATTAGAACATTTTTTCGGTTTTTCGCTATCAGCTTATTGTTTTAATCTTCAATACGCATTTGTTGGATCAATTTGAGAGCTTGTTCTTTCCAGTCTCCGATAAAGGGCTCAAGATCTGAATAACAGTTTTCATAAGTATAAGACCATTCTTTAATTTGGTCATCTGGTAAATAAATTGAGAGATAGCTTTGCTCATCGTTCTCAGTTTTAAATGCATAAACTAAATACTTTTTATTATTCTCGGTCAATTGTCCCAGATAATCAATTTGTTGCGACTGCATATCCCATTCGGATTCCATGTAATCGTTTACAACAATTTTTCCAATTTCAATTTGCTCCTTATACCTGGGGGCTATCAAATCTTCGCGTTTTTTCTCTTTAAGCCCCCTCATCAATACTCCCCTTTGCGATATATTAACATTGATGCTATCCATTAATTTTTGATTCAATGGCAGACCGAGAACCAAAAATTCAGTTGCGGTGGAGGCTCGCAGATAACCTATTTGTGTATTAGCGAGCAACTGATGTTGATATTTTAGTAGTGAATCTTTTTGATCATATAAACCCAGTATTTTCACATAATCGCTTATCCAATAAGGATCGAAACTATCCTCTGATTCCTGTTCGGAAGTAAATTTGGACAGGTCTTTGGCTAGATATTTCATTACATTCGGCAGATAAACCTTTACCATTTCACGGCTATTGCGTACAGTGCTGTCCTTAGCGATTTCTAAACAAATATTTAATAGTGTAGGTCTGTAATTATCGATAGCAAATAATGGAATGACCTGTTCTAAATTCTCAGCTACGTATTTATGGGAAGTGCGTAAAGGCTGTAGTAATTGCCATACTTGGTAATCAACATCGGGTCGATGATGATTTAATGCCTGGAGATACCATTCAAGCTGTGTTGAATCTATTTCATAGATGGTCGGGAAGATTGCGATTTTGATCAGGTCTGGTGTTGTCGGATCCTTAAGTATATTTTTTAAAAGAGGTATGCTCCGTTCATCATGATTCTTTACCAAACTATAGATCAGGTTTCTTCGAAGCCCACTGTTCTGCTCGTCATCGACCTGTTTTCGGACCAATGTTTTATAAATTAGTGCTAGGTCATTTTTATCAAATTTGTAACTGAGCTCTAATGTGTTTTTTGCGTTTTGGCTAACGAGAGAATCAGCGCTATAGATATCTTCAAAAAGAGTTGCTGCTTTTGAGCTATATACGTCAAAGTTCGCTGTAGTACCTGTATAACGGACGGATTTGATAATCCTGTTTATATCTATTTTTTCAACTGTTTCTTGTGTGCCGATAGCATCAAATCCATAGGATATATTGCCTCTGATCCAGATCGCTTTTTTATGATAGTTAGCTGTTAATGAATCGCTACTTGTGTAGATTGCAGCGGTTATATTGTCGGATCGTAGTGTGTCGTAATGGACCATTTTCTCAGATTTCTTTTTTGCAGTAGCCTGTATTTCGGCATATAAACTGTCGGTTTTTTCCAGCCGATAATATTTAGGCAGTTTAGTGATTTCCAAGAGAAAGGATGTGCTTGAATTGCTGTCGGCTGCGGCATAAATATGAGATTCGCTATCAAGTTGCTCAGCTACATCCTCATTTTTTATCTTTATCAACGATGTAGCAGGAAGTTTTAGCCTCATACTGTTTACGGTGAAATCTTTCCAGTCGGCTTCCTTAAAAGGAACCATACGGAAGGAATTAAAAAAAGCGCTATCCATTTCTTTATTATTCTTATCTAGGTTTTCCTGAAGTACCTGATAAATTCGGTTCCCGCGGACCCATGTTTCTGCGAATAGGTTTGATTTGTTCAATTGGGCTTTTATTGCCATGCCCGTTATATTCTCCTTCTCCCTTGGCTCAACAGAGGTAACGGTAAGCGCTGGATTTTTTTTAAGGCTGTTTTTGAGCGTTTTCAGCATCAAGGATCTGTCAGTCATGATATAGCCAATCGGATAATCGTGATACTGAACCATATAATTTATTTTTCGATCCCTATCCATTGAAAAATAATTATGTATGCCATATTGGAGCTGTTTATCTCCAAGCTGCTCTGAACCTGTCTGGTAAAGGTATTGAATTTGCGTCGGCATTTTTATTGCAAAAGCACCAATGTCATTGACAGATTCATCTATTTCAGCAGGGCCGTCGAGAGGAAGGATTGTGAAGCCATTGAAAAAGCGGTCCGACAAATACCTGTCTAATGGACTTTTGCTGGTAAAGGCCGATAAGCTATATAATGTATTGTTCTTTAGCCAGAATTCCCATTTAACCTCCATGCCATTATTTGCGGTGATCAACTGCATACCTTGGGCACCATCTTTTTCAAGAAATTGCTGAGCTACAATAGGGAACTTGCTTTTGGCAGTTTTTCTTTCGTATTCTTGTTTTAAAATTTCTTTCGCAGTAAGTCCATTCAGATCACCAACAAATTGAGCCGACACCATCAGTTCTGTTTCTGTGCTCAGATCACCATAGATGATGTTTGTTGCACCCAATGTATTTATCCTGTAGATATAACTTTTTGGTAATTGGACAGTATATCCAAAGATAGAGTCCTTTTGGGGCATCCATTCCATCGTACTGAAGTCTATTTTATATTTAGAAGCCAGATCTGTTTTTTTTGTCTTAACGGGGCGGAGCTTATAGCCTTCATTTTGTAAAAGGTGGATGAGTCCTAGGTCACCTGCAAGATGAGCGGCCCCCACGACCGCGCAGAGCGTACCTTTATCGAGCTGCAAAATTATATTTTTTAGCATCGTGTTATTCCTTCTTTGCATTTCTTCAAGATCAATATGGGGTGAAATCGCGTTCCAAACACCAGCCAGGTCTCCAGAGCTATACAGTTGCATCATATCCTCCAGATACTTATAGTATTTTGTACTATCACTTTTGTTCGCGAGATGAACCAATTCGTTACTACCATCAACATCCAGTTGATTTTCTATTGGCTCGAGGCCAACAATATATTTTCGTTGCGATTTGGCTAGGCCATAGAGATAAGCATCCAGTACGGCGGTAATATCGTCCGGTTTATCGTTGCTGGGATTCATGAGATATTTAACAATAAGCGGAGAAGCCATTTGCTGGGAATCCGGCATCACACCATACTCCTTTTGATAGCGTTTTACAAACTCTTTTTTTTGTACTTCGGTAAGCGCTATCTTTTTAAGTGTTGATTTTTTGCTGTATCGAAAATCCCATATCTGTTTATACAGCGTATCGGGGTGTACTTCCAAAGCCAGTGCATCTGTATTAGCAATAGCCACAAATATAGAATCATTGCTATTGATCAGACGCCGGTCTTTTAAATGTACAGAGCCTAACAGGTAAGAAGGTTTAGTTAGCCCCTTTCCGGTAATCTCCCATAAAAAGCTTGTGTATTTTGTTTCTTGAGCATTAGCGTTGCTTATAAACGAAGTGAGACAGGAAAAAATAAACACCCATAAAAGGAGTTGCGTGTATTTTGTGGCGCTGACAGATTTATACATTTGGTTGATAGATCAATATTATGGTTCTAAGAAATGAAGCTAAAGCTATTTACTTGGTAGCATATCTTACTATGGCTGAAAATTGAATTGATCGTATAAGATTCAAAATCAAAATAATCTATTAAAAATAAATAAATTTCAGTAGATGCGCAACAGAACCTCCTTTAAAATCTTTTGTTCACAATTGTTGAATCCTGGTTTTCAGTTTTAATTAAATGAGCGTAATTCAGGAAGTATAATTCATCTTTTAGCCAGCATTTAATAGGGTGTACGCATGTGAACAATATCGCTATAAACTGTTCGCATCCGTACAGCTACTTTTTCTGAAAAAGATATGGAATATGCTTTAAGAGGCTATAGAAGCCGTTATTGAACGCACAGGACAACTGGTATAGTATTTGGCACGAAGCTAATAAAATTGATCTTATGTTCTTTATGCATTTTGAAGTTCACCTTTTCATTTCAGTCATTCACCGAGTTTTCCTAATCGTTAGTCTAAAGCCGATAGGCTAGGGGCCTATTGTGTCGTAGTTTTGAGTCAACAAATAAGAACAAAAACCATCATGAGCATCGATGGAAATGCTCATGATAGCTTCATCACAATTGAAGAACAAATTATTTAGATGAAAAACTTACACGATAAAATAAAGATATTATGAAAAAGCTAGTAAAAACAGTCGTAGCAGCAGCCTTAATCGCAATTTCAACATGTGCAATGGCAGCTGAAGGTCCCGGATCAAAATCAGCAAAAACAAACGTTAACCTATCAACAGCAGACTTTGCTTTAGAGCACTATGTTGCTGTAATGACTGAAGGTGAATCGGCTGGTGTAGAACAATTGTTTGCTGAGGATTTTAATCAAAAGGTCCAAACGGCAAACCTGAAGTCAAATAGCCGTAGTGAAGTGGTTAAGTCCTTGAAAAAACAAAAAGGCGAGAAGCTAAACTGTACAGTGAATACAGACGTTCTTGAAGAATCAGCAGATTATATGGTGGCCAGGGTTACCTTGAAATTTGAGGATTTCACCAAGACCGATCTAGTGACTTTTGTCCGTGAAGGAAATGACTGGAAAGTGTCCAAATCGATCAATTCGTATAAATAGGAGTCATTTTAATTCAATATATAAGTTGTAGGGCCACATCAGGAGATGTGGCTTTTTTTATTTTATTGCGGACAGTTCGTTTTTCTAACTCTAACTTACGAAACGTGGGCTAACATTCAGCATCGTTATACGTGAATTTGTTAATCATCATTTGCTTCTTTCGGGACAAATGCTCACTTATGGCAGGAACCAAGTTATCTTATAGATACGTATCTCTTTGCTGTTTCTTTGCTTTTTTACCAATGAAACACCGAAGAAACACCAAAGAAATAGCAGACGAAGCCCAAGCCAATCCCAAAGAAGACCCGAACAAAGAGCAAAGAAACACCAAAGAACCGGCAAAGAATCAGCAAGGAATAAGCATAGCAATTTCATTAAAAATTCTCTTTTTTAACTAAATCTTGACCAATAGTGGTGTATCAGTTAATTGAGTGAAATCAATGAAATACGACGAATATTCTTAAGTTTGCGGCATTAACCTGTATTATATTCAAAAAGTGATTCAATTTAGTTTAGACACTCGGTTGAAGTTCCCACTTTAATAGTTATAGCATAAAAAGCTTATTAATATCAAATGAACACAAATAGATTATTGTTATTTTTATTATTGCTATCCGTCACATTGAAAGGCTATGCTCAAGAAGCATTTGAAGGCGAAATTATTTATCAAAATAGCTTTCAAAGTAAGAATTCAAGCGTCACTAGTGAACAAATGAAGATTCTTCTAGGTGATAAGCAAGAATATTTTATTAAATCGGGGAATTATAAATCGTGCACAAATGGTGTCGGTATAACAATGCAGTTATATATTGGTGAAACCAATAGACTTTACAATAAGACGAGCCGATCCGACACACTTTATTGGTTTGATGCCGATGTGAAATCAGATGCAGTTATAAGTTATGAGCTCGTTAAGAATAAAGAGAAAATATTGGGGGAAGATTGTGATGCCTTGATTTTAAAGACGCAAGGTGGGCAGACAACCTATTTCTACACATCAAAGTACCCTGTTGATTTTACGAAGTATCAGATGCATAGTTATGGAAACTGGAACTACTATTTATCAAAAGCCAAGTCTGTTCCATTGAAAATTGTGGTCGATAATGAGCAATTCAAAATGGAATCGGTAGCTCAAAAGATAGAAGCAAGGGAACTTCCTGACGATTTTTTTGCAATATCAGTCGATACACCGATAAAGAAAAGCAAATAAATCAACTTGGTCAGCAGACAGTAATCATTAATCTTTTGCTAGGCTTTTTATGCGGTGTGCGTATGCGAACAATCTATTTTGAAACTGTTCGTATGCGCACATTTTCTTTTTCGTAAAGAATCTTGAAAATGCCTTTAAATGTGCTGAGAGGCACAAATGTTCTTATTGTAGCCACTGGTATAGTATTTGGCATGCAGCAGCTAAGATGGTTGTTATATTCACCTTTACATTTCCGCCATTCACCGATATTCAAATACCGTTGGTCTAAAGTCCATAGGCCAGAGATATATTGAACTTTAGTTTTGGATCCCCAAGTAAGGGTATATAGACTAACACAATAGAACAAAAAGATAGTATGAAAGCATTCGTAAAAACAGTCACGGCAGCAGCTTTAATCTGCTTATCGTCAGTTGCCATGGCAGCTGAAAAGTCAGCATCAAAACCAGAAAAAATTAGCATTAATCTTTCCACAGCAGACTTCGCTTTGCAGCATTATGTTGCTGTAACGACGGCTGGAGAATCTGTGGGTTTAGAGCAATTATTTGCGGAAGATTTCAGCCAAAGGATTCAGGCTTCCAATATACAGACCTACTACGGACGCCAGGCTTTGATTAAATCTTTAAAAAAACAGCAGGGAGAAATTCTGAACTGTAAAACGCATATCAAGATTGTCGAAAAATCCACAGATTATATGATTGCAAAAATTGTATTGAAATTTGACAGCTTTAGCATGACTGACCTAGTGACTTTAGTTTATGAGAATGGCAGTTGGCAGGTATCCAAGTCAGTCCATTCCTATCAGTAAGAACCACTCTTTTATTTTTTCTTCTTGGCTCCATTATTGTATAAATTCAGTTGCCGATAGAGCAATGCAATAGCGTGTTTTGTTCTAAATCGTTGAAACGAAGCAACTATGAGGTGTAAATTACCGAATGTGCTTGAAATTCTTTAGTTTTGAATACACTAGTTAGGGATAACCCTATGTCTCCTCGGCAAAGGAACGTTTGGAACAATTCAGAAATACGGACGAACAATGATATTGAAAGAAAGAATCGGTCACAATTACCTGAAATACCTGTTTACTGGTACGCTTTCGGCTTTGCTGGTTACAGGTTATGCGCAGGAAGTGGGGAAACAACAGAAAGAAAAGAAAGAAAAACAACAGCAACAGCAACATAGTGTGCAAGGTGGCGGCGGAGAGGTTCAAACCATGGATTCCATTGATGTCGTACGCGATTACCGGCCTATGCTGGCCGATGCGGTCAAGGTGCGCCGCAGTCCGGATATGACGCATATCAACCGCGATGCTATCGAGACGGAGCTACGCCAGATTGCCACAGCCACCTATTTAGCACAGCAAAAATATAAACAGGCCTATTATCACGAATTGATGAAACGGCACCCAGACGCTTCGCAAAGTAATATCGATAATTATCGCATCAGCTATCTGGCTTATGGCGCTGGCGAATACAAAAGAGCGAGCGGTATGCTGGAGGCCATAAAACCTTCGGATGCCTTTTATCAGGGGGCGATCATGACATTGGGCCATATCGCTCTGGAGACTGGCGATAAGCAAGCTGCACGAAATGCTTTTGTCAAAGTGACAAAACTGGATTTAGACCAGCAAGTGAAAGCCGATGCGCTATTTAACTATGCTAAAATCTTGTTTGCAATGGACTCCACCCAAGCGGCACAAAAAGTCCTCGAGAAATATATCGAGCAGGAAGTGCAACCTGTCGATCCGGGTTCAAAAAGAAAGGAAAGTGCCGAAACACTATCCGCTGAAATCCTACGTGGGACCACCAACTTCCATGCTGGTGTTAGTATGCTGGAATCGTTAAAAGAGCGCGGTCGGGAAGTCAATGCGATCTATCAAAAGGTCACCTATTACCGCGGACTTGAGTTTTATAACGAGCGTGCTTTCGAAAATAGCATATCCATGTTTATGCGATCTGAAAAGTTTCCGGTCAATGCTGAAATGGCCGCTCTTGCGACCTATTGGAAAGCAGAGGCCATGTATGAAGTGCGCAAATTTGGTGAAGCCGTAGAAAACTTCTCCCAATTTCTAAGCCTGCCCGTCGCTCGGAATAGCGACCTGTATAATTATGCAAATTATGGGCTGGCCTATGCGGCCTACCGAAACAACCGTTTTGAGTTGGCAGCCAATTATTTTGAACGCTTTCTGACTGCTGGAGGAAATGCGGTGGATCAAAATATACGCTATGATGTCATTGCACGTCTGGGCGATTCGTATCTGTGTCTGCGCGATTACGGCCGGGCCAACAAATACTACGATCAGCTGATCAACAGCAAAGCGCCCAATCAGGATTATGCCTTATTCCAGCGCGGTGTTTTATTTGGTCTGCAAGGCGACAATGAAACCAAGCTCAGTACGCTGCGGTCGGTGTTGAAACAATTTCCATCTTCGAACTATGCAGATGATGCGGCCTTTGAAATTCCCTATACTTATTTCACGATGGGTGATTATAGCCGTGCGATCGAAGGGTTACAGGCAATGGTCGAAAAGTACCCTCGCAGTAGTTATATTCCCCGCGCCTTAATGACCATAGGACTCGTGCAGTACAACAATGATGAGCCCGAAGCGGCGAAAGCGACTTTCCAGAAGGTGGTGGAGAAATACACCCGAACTGCTGAAGCCGAGCAGGCCATGCGTTTCATTGAAAACATCTACCTCGATCAAGGGGATGCTTCAAGCTATATCCGTTATGCTGTCGGTACCAATGTCAGTAATCTGAGTCCCGCAGAGCTAGATAACATGGCTTTCCAGGCGGCGCAGTCGCTATTCGCCAGGGGAGAATATGGGGCGGCTGTAGAAGCGATCAATGCCTATTTTGATAAATTTCCAAAACCCAGACAAGAAAAATTCGCCCGTTATATCCGTGGAGTGAGTTCGTACCGCACCGGGCATCCACAGGAAGCACTGCATGATCTGAATATCATCCTGAACGACTGGACGAGTAAATATTCAGAGAATACCTTGCTGACGGTTGCTGCGCTATATCTGGATCTTAAAGAATACAACGAGGCCATTGTACACCTCAAAAAATTGGAGCTCAACGAAGAATATAAAAAGAACTATGGCTATGCGGTAACGAACCTGATGGTGTGTTACTTCGAACTCGGCGATATGGAGCAAATGGCTAAGTATGTGAGTCTGGTCAAAAATTACAACGGGGCAACCGAGGAGGAAATAGCGAAAGCGCATTTGTACAGTGGAAAAGCTTTGTTGAAAGAGAAAAATGTAGCGTCTGCCATGAAAGAATTCAACCTGGCTGCGCTGAAGAGTCAATCGGCTATCGGCGCAGAAGCACGGTATCGCGTAGCGCTTTTGCAGTACGATAACAAGGAATATGATAAGGCGCTGGAAACAGCCTTTGATGTGATTAACAATAGGGAAGCGCAAGAATACTGGGTTGCCAAGAGCTTCCTGGTACTTGCTGATGCCTATGCGCGCAAAGGCAATGCTTTCCAGGCGAAGAGTACCTTGAAAAGTGTGATTGACAATTATGACAAAAACGATGATATCGTGCCTGCAGCGAAAGAACGCTTACAGAAGTTGAAGTAATACTTCTGAAAATTTGGCATACGCCAGATGTGATAGAATTTTTCATGTCTTTCGAATGAAGAGGATCGTATGGAACATGAACCTAAAAAGCCCGAGAACAATCGGGCTTTTTACATTAAGTAGACTGCTATAAATCTGATAAGAAACCTCCCTAATAATTATAAACGGTATAAAATCCAAGAAGAAGAGCTGTTTCTTTATCACTTAGTCTCCATAAGTGAATGATTTTATTCACATCGTCCTTCATAGCGGATTAAATCCTAATTTTTGTACAAAAACGAACCATTTCTGAACAAATCAATACCATAGCGGTAGCCTGTCGTGGCTAATTTTGTACCGTATCCCAATAAATCAGTTTTGTTGAATCAGCACACTAAATGATAAACTATAGAAGTCGCTGGCACAACAGGAATAAAATAACCAATAGACTTGAAAATATGTTCAAAAACGAAATGATAAACAAACAGCTATTCTCAAATTGGATAATAAATTTTTTTTTAACGCTTTTATTGTGCACTTCTGGATTGCTTGGTTTTTCTCAAAAAAATAAAGGGAAAAGCGGTTCGGGCAACACCGGGTATATTTTATTAAAGCCAAAATACGATGGTCATTCAGTCTTGCGCAACCCTTTAAATGGTTGGGTAATGTATGCTCCCCGTAATGCCGACGATTCGTATTGGGATATCGAATATTTTGTGCCAGCATTGGGTAAAAAGGTAAAGGTCATCGATTATGCTTCGGCATGCTATGTACGCACGAGCTGGTCTTCTCTGAATCCCAGTGAAGGCGTTTATGCCTGGGATGATCCAAATTCCAGAATAGGAAAGCTCTTAAAAGGCGCGCAAAAGAGAGGGTTGCCCATAGCGCTCCGTATAGTGGTAGATGGCCGCGACCAGGGGCAAAATACACCCAAATTTGTGTTCGACCTTGGAGCCAAATATTATTTGGAAAATAAAAATCATCCCGATAGACAAACCCCTTATCCTCAGGATACGGTATTTAGAAAATACTACACCAAATTTATCACAGCTTTGGCCAAGGAATTTAATGATCCTGAAAAGACCTCTTTTATTGATGCCTATGGCTTAGGAAAATGGGGTGAAGCACATTATGTTGTCTATGAAGATCCCAAAATGGCAACGCCCGAAAGTACTGAAAAAATAAAGGAAGAAACCTTGGACTGGGTGACCAGTTTATATGCCAACACATTCACAAAAGTTCCTTTGGTTATCAACTACCATCGTCTTGTAGGTCATCCCGAAAGTTGGGGAGCAGTCAACCCGAACAGTGAACGCTTGTTGGATAAAGCTATTGATAAAGGTTATAGCTTGCGCCAAGATGCTTTTGGCATGACTGGCTATTACCAGAATTGGGAAAAGGATTTTGCCAGGAAATGGAATTTTAAGCGTCCTATCATTATGGAAGGGGGCTGGATTATTGCTCCAGGTAAGCACCGTTATTGGATAGACCCGAGTGGAAAATATAGAGAAGGTCATGATGAGGATGTTAGAAAAGGAGAGTTCGACCTGTCGGCCGAAGCCCATGTCAATATGATGGACTTTAGAGCGGGGGGAGAAACTGAATCCTGGTTTAAGTCCTTTGATCTGGTTCAACGGTTTATTACAGAAGGGGGGTACCGTGTATATCCAGACCAAATCAATCTCCCTCAAGATATCAAGTCGGGAAAGATAGCGCAAATCTCCCATCGTTGGCAGAATATGGGCTGGGGCTATTTTCCTAATAATATTCCACAATGGAACTACAAATATAAAGTTGCTTTTGCACTGTTAGATGCCAAAGGGAATGTTAGAAAGATTTTTGTAGATCTTCAGAGTGAACCGTCTGCTTGGTTGAAAGGTGCTGCTGCAAGTTATAAAATAAATGCAAAAGTAGATCTACCTGCAGGAATATATAGCTGGGCAGTCGCCATTGTTGATACAACCAAGGAAAATAAGCCGGCAATTCAACTTGCCCTTGATGGAGATTTGACGGCTCAGGGTTGGACAAAGCTTTCGGCATTGCAGGTAAAATAGAAAATTTTATAAACAATTAACACCTATTATGATAAAGCTGATCAATCTATCTTTGATATTGTCCCTTTTTTTTAGCCTGATAACCTCCAACCTTGTTGCTCAGCAGAATATGGCCAATGTGTATGGTAGGCGAACTCAATCATTAAATGGAAAGTGGGACGCTATTGTAGACTTATACGACCAGGGAAGAAAAAACCAAATCTATCTGAATAAAAAGGCCGAAAATAAGACTGATTTTTATGAATACGCTTTCGAGAATGGTCTCCGTTTAAATGTACCTTCGGATTGGAACAGTCAAATGCCTGAACTTAAATATTACGAAGGTACCATCTGGTATGGCCGCAAGTTCGATGTATTGAAAGAAAGTAACGAAAGGCTGTTCTTATATTTTGCTGCTGTAAATTACCGTTGTCGCATCTATCTCAATGGACAAGAGATTGCACAACATGAAGGTGGTTTTACTCCCTTTCAGATTGAAATAACGGATGCAGCTAAAGAAAACGATAATTTTTTGGCAGTTGAGGTAAATAATAGCCGGCAGGTTGATGCCATTCCGGCAATGGCCTTTGATTGGTGGAACTATGGCGGTATTACCCGAGATGTCTTTTTGGTCAGCACGCCAAAAGTTTTTATCGATGATTATTTTGTGCAATTGGACAAAACCAAAGCCGATAAAATCAATGCGAAGGTCAAACTTTCGGAAACGATGGCCAATTCCTCGGTAACTATTGAAATACCGGAACTACAACTAAAACAAACGCTTAAAACAGATGCTCAGGGGGAAGTAAAAACTTCATTCCTATCGAGAAAAATCAAACGTTGGTCGCCTACTGCACCCAAACTGTATAACGTGAAGATTTCAACGCGCGACGATCAAATAGAAGAGGAAATAGGTTTTCGCAATATTTGGGTAAAAGGGGAAGATATCTTCCTGAATGACGAAGCTATTTTTCTCAAGTCCATTTCATTTCATGAGGAAATACCTCAGCGCAAAGGTCGTGCTTTTTCACAGGCAGATGCAGTGATGCTGCTTTCAGAAGCGAAAGCTTTGGGCTGTAATATGATTCGTTTGGCGCATTATCCACAAAATGAATACATCGTGAGAACGGCCGAAAAAATGGGTTTCTTGTTGTGGGAAGAAATTCCCATATGGCAGGGCATCGATTTTGAAAATGAATCGACCAAAGATAAAGCCGGTAAAATGATGCGGGAAATGGTTGCTCGAGACAAAAATCGTTGCGCACTCGCTTTTTGGGGGGTAGCCAATGAAACCCAACCGTCCGAGCCTAGAAATGCTTTTATCAGGCATTTGATTGCTACATGCAGAGCCGTTGACACGACCAGGCTTATAACCGCTGCTTTTGATCTTGTTCGTTTCAATAAGGAGAAGGAAACCTTTGTTATGGATGATCCTTTTACGAAAGAATTGGACGTCGTAGCTGTCAACAAATATTTAGGCTGGTACCATTCCTGGCCAGTTTCTCCTAATAAAGCAGTATGGGATGTGGCAAAAGGCCAGCCTTTAATTATTTCTGAATTTGGAGGCGAGGCGTTGTATGGCAAAACGGGCGAAAAGGATGTCGTCAGTTCATGGAGTGAAGATTACCAAGAGACTTTATACAAAAACAACCTCGAAATGTTTAAGCATATCCCAAACCTGCGCGGAACTTCACCCTGGGTGCTATTTGATTTCCGTTCGCCTTTCCGTTTTCATCCGACCAATCAAGATGGCTGGAACCGAAAAGGACTGGTGTCGGATCAAGGCTATCGCAAAAAAGCCTGGTATCTAATGAAGAATTATTATGAGAATAAATAGAACTTCAATCTTAGCGCTTCGAAAACAGCCCTTAAAGACAATTTCACACTGACAAAGGCTATTCGGCCTGGCGCGCACAGAATAGGTTGGTGAAGAGAATGAAAGTACATAAATAATCGAAATATAAAATGGACGAATACAAGATAAGTATATACAAATACGTTAAAATAATATGCCTACTGGGGTTTCTAGTGCAAGCAACCTTTTTAAAGGCGCAAGATGTCATCGATTTATCGGGTACTTGGGGCTTCCAAACTGACGTGATGGATTTTCGAAGGGGCTCCCTGTCTCCCCGCTATAATCACGGTTTACAAGGAACAATTAAACTTCCGGGTATTACCGACGATTATCAGATAGGATATCAAAATCCTTATAAATATATTGACCGTCTGACCCGAAAATACGAATACATGGGGCCGGCATGGTACCAACGCGATATCGATATTCCTGCTGACTGGAAGGGAAAAAAAATATTCCTATATTTTGAGCGCACCCACTGGTTAAGTTCAATTTTCGTAGATACCAAGGAAGTTAGCAGCATCGATTATGTGAGTGTGCCTCACAATCACGATCTGAGTACTTCCTTAAAACCCGGAAAAAAGCATCGTATTACCATTTGTATCGATAACCGATTTCAGTACAATACACATAAATGGAACCATGCACATACTGAATTTACGCAGATTAACTGGAACGGTATCTTGGGAGAAATGAAACTGCTGGCCATAGATCCGGTTTATGTGGAAGACCTTCAGGTATACCCAAATATCAACGATCAGTCCATAAAAGTAAAATTACGGATCAATAATGTAACAAAAAAAAAGGTAAAGGGAAAGGTTTCCTTTGCTATCGACGGAACAAACTACAGTCTTAAAAATGAAATTGCTTTGTTAAGTACCGATTCGGTCACGTATATAGAGACAAAAATTCCCTTAGGTAAACAGATTAAACTGTGGGATGAGTTTAACCCAAATATTTATCGGATTAACTGCCAGCTGAATACTTCCGACGGTAAAAATAGTTACCAGCATGAAAAAGCGACCACCTTTGGTATGCGTGAAGTAAAACAAGGAAAAAACCATGTCCTGCTCAATAATCATCCGATCCATTTAAGAGGCAATGTTGAAAATGCAGTGTTCCCAAAAACAGGGCATGCTCCGCTCGATGATGCCTCTTGGGAACGCATTATGATACTGATGAAGGACTACGGCATGAACCATTTACGTTTCCATTCTTGGTGCCCCCCGGCGGCGGCCTTTCGCATGGCAGACAAACATGGGATATATTTTGAAGTGGAAATGCCTATGTGGGGGAAAGACGCCGAACCCGATGAGGCCAGATATAACTTCTTCCGCCGTGAAATTAAAGCTATTTTGAAAGAATACGGCAACCATCCTTCGTTTGTTCTGTACTGCAACGGCAATGAAATTACAGGGAACTTCGACTTTATTGAGGAACTTACCGCCGAAGGCAGAAAAGCTGATCCTCGTCATCTTTATAGCGGTTCTACTGCACGGACAAGAGTTAAATCAGATCAATATTACGTGTCCCAGCAAACCAACAAAGGGGCTGTAAAGGTTTACGAAGGTCAACCGGGTGCTGATTGGGACAAGAATGCGGAGTCTGATGTAGATGTGCCCGTCATTTCACATGAGTCGGGACAACGTTGTATCTATCCAAATTTTGATGAAATAAAGAAATATGCCAACAGCCCCGTAGAGGCCCGTAATTTTGAAGTATTTAGCGATTTATTGCAAAAAAATGGCATGCTGGACCAGGCAAAGGATTTCTTCAGAGCATCTGGTGCGCTGACCGTGCTGGAGTACAAAGCCGTGATTGAAGCCCTGTTACGATCGGGTAAATCTGCCGGATTTCAGCTTTTGTCGATGAACGACTTTCCGGGACAAGGTTACGCACCCGTGGGGATATTCGATCCTTTTTGGGATTCGAAAGGATTGGTTACGGCAGAAAAATTCAGGGAGTTTTGCGCGCCAACAGTCGCTCTACTACGCTATAACAAAAGCAGTTTTTTCAACACAGAAACATTTAAGGGTAAAGCCGAGGTATATAACTTTAGCAATTCTGCACTTGAAAATGCGAAAATTAAATGGTGGTTGACTGATACCGCTGGTAACGTATTGAAAAAGGGAACGCTGAAAAAGCAAACCATTGCCAACGAAAATGTATCGCCGGTAGGCGAATTTGAGATTTCCCTGAAAAACATCGGCACCCAAAAATTTACGGTTCATCTTGCGGTGAACGATAGCATTAAGAATAGCTGGGACATTTGGGTATATCCAAAGCATCAACATCTGATGCAATCTACAGCAAATGTGTTGTACACCGATGTCTACGATGATGTTGCAAAAAGGCAGTTGGCCCAGGGCAAAACCGTGGTTTTTTATCCTTCGCCAGACCAGGTAAAGGGTCGAAAATCAATGTTTCACAATCATTTTTGGAATCCCATTATGTTTGCATGGGCACCGATGACCATCGGCAACCTGGTCCATCATAAACAGGCCATGTTTAAGGATTTTCTTACTTCATACCATACCGATTGGCAATGGTGGGATATCCTAAACCATGCAAAAGTAATCGAAATGCAACATGCACCACAACAACTGCGTCCCTTTATACAGGTCATCGACAGTTACGACAACAACCAGAAATTGGGTATTGGTTTCGAAGCCAAAATGAACGGCGGGAAACTGCTAGTATTGGCATTGGATACCAAAAATGATATGGATAACCGTCCCGCTACCCAACAATTGTTGTACAGTATCGATAATTATGTAAAAAGTGAGAAATTCTCGCCGCAAGTGGCCGTAGAAGAGACCTTTATTCAGTCATTTTTAGAGAAATAAAAAGGATTAAACGATGATAAGAACAATGATATTGTCTATGATGACTTTTCTTTGGGGTCAGATCCTCATAGCACAGGAAATTATGTTAGAAGAGAAAGCATCCGTAAACCAGGTCTATAATAAGACTGTCGAGGCAGGAAATGCATTATCTTTTAATGATTTGGACATCGAATCGGGCTATGTACTTTATCAGACCGAGATAAACACTGATGCCGAAAGCGAAGAGCTGGAATTGGAAAACGTACGCGATTATGCCGTGGTCTATGTCGACGGTAAGGTGCAGGGTAGCCTGACAGATAAGAGTAAAAAACTAGCCATCAAAGCAAATCCAGGCAAACACTTGCTTCAACTTTATGTCGAGAATATTGGTCGGATCACTTACGGACCAGAAATTACAGATAATTCAAAAGGGCTATTTGGCACCATTACTTTAGATGGAAACGACCTTCAAGACTGGAAAATGATTCCCTTAACGGTGCGTAATTATCCACTCAAGGATTTGGTTTTTGAACAAAGACCAGCTAATGACAGCCCCGGTTTTTACAAAGGTCAGTTCGAACACAATCTGTCCGGAAACAAGTATCTTAATATGACAGGATGGGGAATGGGCGAGGTCTGGTTAAATAAAAAATATTTGGGATCTTACTGGGAGGAGGAAAAACAGCAGTCGATATTAATTCCTTCGGCGGATTTAATACCCGGAAAAAATGAACTTGTAATCTTCGAACTCAAAAATAATCAGCAAAAGAAGATAAGTTTGTCCCCAACGCCTGTTTTTAAGTAAATTGGTACTGTTGGCTTCGCATGGAGCTGAACAGCTGAAAAAGAGCTAAGGCCAGAATTTCGACGAAGCTCTTTGCCTAATAGTATGATAATCGAAGTTTATAGAACCACTGATCAACAATTAGCTTCAGGTATTTTGTTTGTAACTGGCACGCGTAAATCTTGGATTGAAATTTAAACAGCTTTAATAGCATCGGTAAATGAATAAATACAGTCTGATAATTTGTTTCCTCATTTTTTGGGGGCAATGTGTTCTCGGTATCGATCTTTCGAGGTATAGATTTCATTTGATGCCCGAAACTTCTTATTATGGCGGTATACAGAGCATCGCAAAAGATAGTTTAGGGCGTATTTGGTACACGGGACCCGATGCGCTCTTCATGTACGATGGCAACAGTTTTTATCAGTTAAATGATATCGCCTCTGCGATCAAACCAGCACAAAAATGGGGTTATGGTTCTTTAATTCGGGATAAAAAGGGAAATCTGTTTCTAGCTTCTGGGCAAGGCTTATTAAAATTCGATTACGAACGGTTTTCTTTTCATGTCGTGGTTCCCGGAATGATCCGTTCGCTTTGTGTACATAGCGATGGTCAGGTTTACATGCTGTCAGACAATAGCATACTACGCTATAATCCGCAAAATAAACTGACAGAAAGCTTTTTATTGCCCAAAAACAAGTCTTTCCAAAATATATTGAGTGCTAAAGATCACGTGTTTCTAAGCCAAGGCGCTGTTGTGTATCAAGTTGAAATGACGAAAAAACGCTTAATCCAGTTTGCGGATTTTGGTAGTACGACAAATCAGGTGAACGATGCGGTTGCGTATCGGGGCTTATATTACTTTTTAACACAGCGAGGGGGAATCCATGTAACGGATTTGACAGGTACCTTAAAACAGAAGATCCCGGTAAGCGTAGCGGGAAATTCATCTGTTTTAACCAAAAAACTTTATCTGGACCAAACCGGCATAATCTGGGTGGCTACACAGGCCGGATTATTTTTTTATGATCCCGCGACTGAAAGTAGCAGTGCCTTACGGATGAACCTGAACGATGCCTATTCATTACCTAATAACTCGATATGGACGATTTATCCAGACCCGGACCAAGGGGCCTGGATAGGTACTTACGGTGGTAAAATAGCTTATTGCTCGCTTTACGATTCCCGAGTTCGTTACTTCAAGCCCAGCCCAGGGGGACTCAATCACCCCATAGTCAGTAGTTTTCAGGAAGATCATCTGGGAAACATATGGATCGGTACCGAGGGGGGAAGCTTGAATTACTGGAATAGAAAAAAGGATCAGTTTACCCCCCTAGAAAAATCGCAGGGTAGTTCGTTAAGTCCCCATATGATTAAACGCCTGAAATTTGACCGAATGAGCAAAAAACTGTTGATTTCAGCCTATAACGGCGGTATTGGCAGTTATGATGTAGACAATCAGCATTTCAGCAGTTTCAATTTCCGCTCTCCGGAGAGCCAGCAACCACTCACCGTTTATGATTTTGTAAACGATAAGGAAGGCACCTGGTGGATGACAGATCCCGATAAATCATTTTTATATCGAAGAAAGCCTCAGGGTTCTATAGAGATGGTGAGCGTCCTTAATGCGCAGGGCAAAAAAATGGAACTCGAAGTCGAAGCATTATATGTGAATAACCAAGATCAGCTCTGTTTAATTAGCCATCAAGGATTTTTTGTTGTAAATCCCCATACCTTAAAGGTATTGAAGCACTACGTGCTCAAAGATGCTTCCTATTCAGCAAATTACCTGTGTAGTTATACAGCGACTTCAAATGGCGAAGTGTGGTTGGGAACATTGGGTAAAGGCGTAAATGTACTCAGAAGAGATGGGACATATGTCAACTATAGTGTAAATAACGGATTTCCGGCGAAAATGGTATTTGGCATACTAGAAGATGTTGCCACGAAAAATATCTGGTTAAGTACCAGTGATGGTCTTTTTTGTTTCAACTGGAAGTCCAGTAAATTTGAGAAAGCGAGATTTTATCAGGAAAATAACATTGGTTCATTTTATATTCATGCCGCTTACAAAACTTCCAGGGGTGAAATGCTGTTTGGTGGTACCAATGGATTTCTACTTTTCGATCCGGCGTACCTCAATAAAAATCTTCAAAAACCGAAAGTGTTTTTTACAGGATTTCTGGTCAACAATAAACTCGTGAAACCAGCGGATGGCTCATCAGTTTTAACGAAAGACATTGGTAGTCTTTCCAATCGAAAAGAAGACAAGATAAGACTCTCCAGTAGCCAGTCTAATGTAGAAATTAAGTTTTCGGCAAATAGTTATCTATCCGCAGAGAAAAACCAGTTCGCTTACCGGATGTTGGGGCTTGGTGAAGACTGGCAAATCAGTCATGCCAATCAGAAATCTGTACAGTTTCTCAATCTTCCAGGCGGAGATTATACCTTTGAAATCAAGGCTTCCAACAATGATGGGCTATGGGGCGATCAAATTTCACGATTATATATTCATGTCGATCCACCATTTTTCTTGTCGTGGTGGGCTTATTGCTGCTATGCAGCACTTGTTTCTGCTCTGCTCTTTTTCATAATGAGATATTACAGCAATAAAAGAGTGTTTAAAGAGCGATTAGCACTCGAGCGTTTAAAAGAACAGAATATGCAAGAGCTGAACCAGGCGCGTACCGACTTCTTTACCAATATCTCACACGATTTAAAAACACCGCTAACCTTGGTTTTACAGCCGCTTAAACAACTCAAAGACACTATTGTGGCCAATGATACCGCTTTGGTATACATGGATTTAATAGAGAAAAATGTATCCAGAATACAGCGGATGATTAGCCAATTGCTGCGCTTTCGCGAAATAGAAAGCCAAAAAATTACACTCAATCCGCAGGTTGGTGATTTTATCAATTTTGTAAGGGATCTATTTAGCTTATTTGAGCTCTATGCCAATAAAAAAGGTGTTGAAACCAATATTTCCGCGTACAAGGACAATTTATATGTTGCCTTTGATTACGATGTTATCGAAAAAATATTGACTAATCTGTTTTCCAATGCCCTAAAATATACACCAGATAATGGGTATGTGGGCGTACGTATCTATAGCGCAACAGCAGAAGAAAAAGAACGGTTTCCTTCGTTAAATCCGACGGAAATCGAATACATCTCCATTGAAGTTATAAATACCGGTGATTGTTTTTCTGAAGAACAGATCGCGATGCTTTACACTTCTTTCAACCGCTTATCTTCTCATCGGCCAACTTTTGAAGAAAGTTCAGGACTTGGACTTGCCATTGTGAAAGAACTGGTAGATGTGCTGGAGGGTAAAATATGGATGGTCAATAAGACCGATAAAATTTCATTTACCATTTCACTACCGTTAAGAAAACAGGCCGGGGCAGGCGATATGCAGCCTAACGTTTATGATTATACCGTTTCTGAAATCGACGATATTATCATGCAGGATACTGCAGCCCCAGAAACAAGATCGATCCCTATAAAAAAGACAGATAATATCCTGCTCATTGAAGATGACCAACAGCTGCGTGTTTACCTGGAGCAGCGTCTGGCCGAAAAATATAATGTGTACACGGCGAGTGATGGGGAAGAAGGCTTAATTAAAGCCGAAAAAATTTATCCGCAACTTATTATTACCGATTTGATCATGCCAAATCGCAATGGCTTGGAAGTATGCCGTAGCCTTAGACAAAATTTTAAGACTAGCCATATTCCTATTATTATGATTTCGGGTACGGGAGATGACAACCAGCATAAAATAAAAGCATTGGAATATGGCGCCAATGTGTTTATTGATAAACCGTTTCATGTCGACTATCTGTTGCAACAGACGGAAACCATTCTAAGAAATCAGCGGGAACTAAAAGAAAAATACAGCAAACACGTTCAGGTAGATCCCTCCAATGTAACCGTTACCTCCATGGACGAGGAACTGCTGATTAAGGCCATTCAGGTCATTGAAGAAAATATTGACAATGCCAGTTATTCCGTAGAAGATTTTGTGGCTGATATGAACGTAGGCAGAACCATTCTCTATCAAAAAATACATGATATTGTGGGAATGTCTATCAAAGAATTTATTTTGAATATGCGACTGAAAAGAAGTGCTTATCTGTTAGAAAAATCGGATTTGACGATAGCTGAAGTTGCTTACCAAACCGGGTTTAACAATGCCAAATACTTTAGCGTCTGTTTCAAAAAACAGTTTGAACTGAGCCCTTCAGAGTTTAAGAAAAAGGTTTCCAGTGGAAAGAAATAAAAATACAGCCAATAGTTTACCGATTTACCCTTTCAGATAGGAGGAAGGCAATTCTATATTTTTGAAATCCTAACGATCATGAAAATGACAATTTTTAGAAAAACGCTTCTGCTTACATATTGCTTTTGCTTGTTTAACGTAATGTATCTGACAGCGGCTGTCGCCCAAAAGGTAGATGAGACTTCGATCAGCCCCAATAAATACAAAAGTGGTTCCCAGTCAGAACGTATACAAAAAGCCATAAATGAAGCAAAAAAGTCGACTAGGAAAGTAGTGATCCCTAAATACGATGCGGTAACGAAAAAAAGTGTCTGGCTCATCGATCAGGCCATTTTGCTTCCGGGCGATTTTGAACTTGAATTGAATAACTGTACCATGAAGCTATCGGATAAATGCCGGGATAATTTTATTCGTTCGGCAAATGCAGGGTTGGCAATTAAAGATATAGCACCCACAAAGAATATCAAGATTATCGGAAAAGGAAATGTTCTTTTAGAAGGAGCTGATCATCCCAGAGCTACCGGTGACCATAATAAAATCTTGTCCTTAAATCCCAGCGGATTTGGACAATCTTATGGTACAGATGCAGGTAAGCCCGAAGAGAACCAAAAAGGTGGATGGCGGAACCACGCCATTATATTGGCTCACACTGATGTATTTGAGGTTAGCGGCATTACATTAAAGGATTATCATGGGCATGGACTGGTATTGGAACGCTGTACAAACGGTAAGGTAAGCGATATTACTTTTAACGTAAGGCAGGCCGTCACTGTTGATGGAGTAGACAAACAGATTTTGAATCAAGACGGCATGGGCGTACGTTTTGGCTGTAAAAATATTCTTATTGCAAATTGCAAAGGTAAAAGTGGTGACGACTTTATTAATATAGGATTAACAGACACCGGGGTGGGAGCAGGCGAAGAAAATGTCAATGTAGTCAGTGGTTCGATATATCGGGGCGAAATCGACAACATTTCAACTATTTATCTCCAGAACTGGCAGGACTTCTATTCAATTTCACACCGATCCATACGGATTATGCCTGTGGGTAAGCTCCGTATAAGTCATGTTTTTATCGAGAATATGGTCATCAGTCCGCTAGCACAACAAGGTTTGGTGGTCGAGTATGGCGAGCATGTGCAGGGCTTATTTGTACGAAATTTAATCAGTCATCAACCGATAAAAGCCAAAGGTATCTCGCAGGCCAGTTTCCGCGATATCATATATAAAGGTCAGGGTGAAGCTATCGATGTGCAACCAAGCGATACCGTTATCCTAGATCATCTAATGTGTATAAAAAACGAATAATAAAGCGCTTCTAACCTCCATTTTACAGCGAAAAACACATGTTTTTGCCTTTTGTACAAAATCAAACCATTTTCGTACAAAAACGAACCCTACGAATTGGTGATGATAATAGTTTTGTCTTAACCAATTTTAAAAAAGCAAAATATGTGTATGAAAATTCCTCCCGACCACGTGATTAGGCTCACGCAGGGTAATCCGAACTGACCTATTTTAAACTCATATTCTTTACGAGAAAGGGAAAGTAAAGAACGCAAGTAAATTTTAAACTAACCATTATAAATCAATGATACAAAAGATACATATCTGGCTCAGGAGCTGGATAATGAGTGCTACCCTATCGGTGGTGGCGACTAATTATGCTTATTCGCAAGCAACAGATCAAATAAATGTCAAAGGTCAGGTCACCAATGATGCAGGAGAAGGCCTTAAAGGTGTTTCGGTCATGATTAAAGGGGCGAAAACCGGTGTTCAGACAGATGCAAATGGCCGTTATACCATTCTGGCGCCACGCAGGGCTACGCTACTTTTTACCTACATCGGTTTCAATAGCCAGGAATTAGAGGTCAATCCATCAGGAATCATCAATGTGAAGATGTCAGGAAATAATGTCCTGGATCAGGTTGTGGTCGTAGGGTACGGTACAGCCAAGAAGAAAGATTTAACGGGAGGTTTGGCCGTGGTCGGAAAAGAGCAGTTAAGCATGGTATCTACCTCAAATCTGATGGATCGCTTGGTGGGGCAGGTGGCCGGTTTCTCCATTACGACCGGAGAAGCTGCACCCGGAGCGTCACAGACCCTGTTGATACGGGGTGAAAATTCGATATCGGCCAACAATAGTCCATTGATTATTTTAGATGGTATTCCCTACAGCGGATCCCTGGCAGATATCGATCCTAACAACGTCGAAAACCTTTCGATCTTAAAAGATGCCTCCGCTTCGGCTATCTACGGTTCGCGTGCGGCCAATGGGGTTATTCTGATACAAACAAAACGGGGGGCGTTGGGTAGAGCTCAGGTAAACTATAAAGGTTTGATCGGCATGGCCGAGCCTATGCAACGCATCAATGTCATGGGGCCAAATGAATATATCCGCTTTCAACAAGATATTGCCCGAATTAGGCAAGGCTATACTGGAGCGCTATTGGATCCTATCGCCGGGGATATTATTAGCGTAACAGAACGCGGTAATTATGCGAAAGGCATTACGAACAATTGGCAGGATTACGTCTTTCGAAAAGCCATGACCATGGATCATCAGCTGAGCATTTCAGGTGGTACAGAGAATACAAAATATATGGCTGCCCTTGCAGCTTTGGATCAAGAGGGTGTGGTATACAATTCTAAGTTGTCCCGTTTAAATATAACCACCAATGTGGACCAGACTTTTAATAAATGGTTAACCACTGGCGTTGGCCTGCAATATACCCGAAAAAGCGACGGTGGTATTACGCCAAATTTGGAACATGCCATAAAACAAAGTCCTTATGGAAGCTATAAAGACGAATCGGGGAAGTATGTGCCCGAGCCCATGGAGTATTCATTGATCGTCAATCCGATGCGCAACGTCAATGCGATTCAGGATAGGTATAATAACAACTTCTTTCTTTCGGGCTATGCTAATATTTTGCTGCCGGTGGAGGGGCTTTCCTTACGATCAAATTTTGGTTATAATTATCGGAACGGATTTACAGGAACCTATTACGGGCGCAACACCTTTGAAGGCCGGGATCAAGGTACGCAAGCCGGAGGTAGTGCTTCCATTAACAATTCCAACTATAACGATTATACCTGGGAAAATCTGCTCAAATACGAGCGGCAGATTGGCGATCATCGTTTTGATGTGACGGGTTTATTCAGTATGCAAAAAACGAAAAGCTGGTCAACAGCCCAGAGCGGAGCTGGTTTTGTAACCGATGACACCGAATACTTTATGATCGGTTCGGCCAGCCGTCTAGTTTCCAATAGTGCTTCGTTGTCAGAATCAGCTATGCTGTCGTATATGGGCAGGATAAATTATGCCTACAAAGGTAAATATCTATTAACCTTGACAGGACGTACAGACGGAGCCTCGGTATTTGGTATCAACAATAAATACGCATTCTTCCCTGTGGCAGCGGCAGCATGGCAAATTGGAGAAGAGCGTTTTCTGAAAGATAACGTCAAATGGCTGGACATGCTGAAAATCCGTCTTTCTTACGGTGCCAACGGTAACCAGGCGATTACACCCTACCGCACCTTAGACCGCCTATATTCCAATGTAAAATATATCTGGGGCGATGATGGTACTGCCGTTACGACAGCCTATTTGGCCGGTGATGGTGTGGGGAACCCTAATCTGAAATGGGAAACCACCTATTCGACCAACCTGGGGCTTGACTTTCAGTTGTTTAATAATAGATTGGGCGGTACTATTGATGCTTATCTCTCTAAAACGAAAGATTTACTGATGACCCGTACTGTACCTATCATGAATGGCTATAACCGAATTTGGGACAATATCGGCGCTACCCAAAATAAAGGTATTGAGGTCACCTTAAACTCGACGAACGTTAAAGGAGAAAATTTTCAATGGAATACGACCGCCGTGTTTTCCTTAAACCGCGATAAAATTGTCGAGTTAAGAGGGGATGGTATCGATGATATTGCCAATAACTGGTTTATTGGTCAGCCATTGAGAGTGTTCTACGATTATAAAATGATCGGTGTATGGCAGAATGGTGAAGCCATTACTGTTGATGGGGCAGCTCCCGGAGCCGCTAAATTGTACGATCGCGATGGCAATGGAAAAATAGAAGCCAGTGATCGGGTAGTCATCGGGTCTAAAAACCCACGCTACACTGCTTCTTTAGCCAACCGGTTTGCTTACAAAAATTTTTATGCATCAGCTTTAGTGACCGGTGTTTTTGATGTATGGCGCGATGATCACATGGCCAATCTAGGTGCTTGGACTTTTGGAATTACCAACTATGTACACGATGCCAATTATTGGACGCCGGAGAATCCTAATGCGACGATCGTTTCGCCGGGCTATCTCAATCCATTGGGACACGGCTATTATAAAAAGGTGAGCTACGTACAGGTGAAGAACATCACCTTTGGCTATAAGTTGCCACACAAAATTGCTAAAAAGGTAGGTGTAAATGGTATTGATGTAAATGTCAGCGTCAACAATCTCCATACGATTTCTAATATCAGGGAGGTACTCAATTACGACAACAGCTGGATGGCCTCTTATCCAACAGCACGATCGTACATGTTTGGCTTAAATGTAAACTTCTAATCGAATAGGACATGAAAATGAAAAATATTATCACAACAAGTTTGGGACTTATCGTATTGTTCACCTTAGGAGGCTGTAAGAAGTTTCTGGAGGAAGAACTGAAAACTGAACTGGCCCCCTCCAATACCTATACCAGCACCTACGGTTTCGAGGTGGGGAGCGCTGGTCTATATACGCTCACCCGTTCAGAATACAATACCTATGGCGAAGGTGGTGCTTTTATTCACAATGGTGCCTGTCCATACGAAGCCTTACAGGTCTCTACAGATATCGCCGATGCCATTAATAGCGATGGCTCTTTGACGGCTTTTGCAAACCTTACACTTACTGCTTCCGAGCGTTTTGTGGGTACTTACTGGAACTGGGCTTACAACCTCATTTCATCGGCAAACCTGATGCTGGTTTATTCCGAAAAAAATACCAATTGGGATACGCCGGAAGATAAAGCACGCTTCCAGGCTGAAGCCCGCTTCTTTCGGGCTTATGCTTACCGCACCTTGGTTTATCTCTACGGCGATGTACCTTATGTAGAAACCATTTTGTATGATTTTCAGCTTAATTTTACACGCACACCAAAAGCTGAAGTTATTGGACATATGGTAGACGACCTGAAGTTTGCCGTGGATAACCTGCCTACCAATCCAGACGGCGTCAAAGAAGGAAAGCTGACCAAATGGGCAGCGAGCCACTTACTGAGCGAGATCTATCTGCTGCAGGGCAATCATGCCGAAGCCGAAAAAGCCGCATTGGCGGTCATCAATAGCGGTTATTATAACCTGATGAAAAACAGATACGGCGTGAATAGCAGCAAACCAGGCGATGTATTCAGCGATTTATTTCTGGAAAATAATCAAAATAGAAAAAGCGGCAATAAAGAAAGTATCTGGGTATTGCAGTTCCAGTTTAACACGATCGGCGGTGGTACCAATTCAGATGACTGGACCCGCCGGGCTTGGATACCCAATTACTCGACCATTACGGGATTTGTTTTGGCTGACACCTTGGGCGGTCGTGGTATCGCACAATTAGTGCCTATGAAGTGGTGGGTAGGTACTACAGGTACCAATGCTACAGGCAATGTCGCTGGTATTTTCGAAGCAAATGATATCCGTAATTCAGGTTATAACATTAAACGCAACTGGTACTACAACAACGCGAATGAGACCTCGCTATACGGTAAAAAAGCCAATATTACCGAGCAGACCTGGTTTACGACAAAAAGCTTATTTCCAGCGATTACAAAATTCTTTTACGGACGTACTGAAAATTTAAGTTTGACCGGTAGTTATAAAGATCGTATGAAATTCCGTTTGGCTGAAACCTATCTGTTGCTTGCTGAAGCCTATTTGGGACAAAATATGCCAGATAAAGCCGCGCAAGCCGTCAACGAGGTGCGGAAAAGAGCCGGAGCATCCGAAATCACGGGCGCACAGATGAATATGGATTTCCTGCTCGATGAGCGTATCCGCGAATTAGTTGGCGAAGAAAGCAGAAGGTTTACCTTGGTGCGCACTAATACCTTGGTAGAGCGTGTTAAAAAGTATAATAACGCGATAAGGGATAAAATTACGGACAACAATATCTTATGGCCTATTCCACAGGTGATCAGGGATGCCAATACAGGGGCGCCGTTCCCGCAGAACCCAGGTTATAATTAATGGTAGCGGGAAGCTGTACGAATAGCATTTGAATTTTCGGCAGCTTCCCAACCCGATAACAAACAGCAGCGACGCCAGTCAGGCGCATGATTCTATCCAAACGTTAGCAAAAATATAAATCAATGAAAATCATCAATTATTTATACAAAACCTTATTTTTCTTAAGCATGGTACTTTGCCAGTTATCCTGCAAACAGGAAATTCAGGATATACCCAAAGTCAATGAAACGATGGCCCTTCAGCCTTCGTCGGAAAACATTACGTTGGACGAGGTCAATTTGACCAAAGATATTGTCACATTTAACTGGAAGCCCGCCAGGGCGCAGTTAGATGATCATTTGGTCAGTTACAGTACCATGTTGGATGTGGTGGGAAATAATTTTGGGACTGGTACAGCCATATTCAATTATGAAGACGATAATGTATTCAGCAGAAGCTTTACTTCCGAGCAATTGCAAAATTGGGCAAACGAAAAGTGGGGCATACCCGCAAATAAGAGCTTTACGCTGGAGTTTAGAGTGGTCGCCCAATGGGAGGGCGGTGCTACTTTTGAGGCACCCGAAGTACGTACCGTAAGAATTACAGTAAATCCGATCAAGGCGGTTGTTTTTGATGCCGATAAAGTGTTCTTGAGCGGAAGTGCCGTTGGCGGAAACAAGGTGGAGATGCCAAAAACACTGGAAAATTTGGATCAGTATGCCTATGTCTTGAATTTGCAGCCGGGCGAACTCGAAATTCCGGTAGAATTTAACGGTGAGACCAATTACGTCGTTACTTCCGATGGAAGCACCTCATTAAGCGATGGGAATGCTGTTGGTATTAAGATGAGGGAACGTGTGTTCTCCTGGAAAATAGAAACTGCTGGAGAATACCGTGTCGTGGTCAACATGCAAAAGGCCACAGCAACAATCTATTCACCGACAAAAATGCTTGCAGCAAAGACCGTGACCTGGACAGGTGATCAACCTTATACGACAACGGTGACAGATTTATGGATGCACGGAAGTATCAATGGCTGGGGAACTCCGGTTAAAATGGATTGCCAAGTAAGTTTGGCCGATCCGCAAGTTTTGGTTTATACCGGTGGTAAAGTAGGGACTACGAAGTTTATCGTGACTGGAGATAACAGTAATAACAAAAACCTGGCTTACGCATTTAGTGCTCCGCTCACGTCTGCGGGGGTGGCCCAGACCTTGACGCTCACTCTGGGAAAAGTAACTGAACTGGGCGGGGGCAATTCGAGTGCAAATCGCAATTCTTATTTCACTATCCCGGCGACGACCAATGTGCTGATTTTTGATTTAAGAAATATGACGATTCTGGCGTTAAAACGGTAAGCAACCGTATCCAAACGCATAAATTAACTTTAACATTTTTGAAAGTGAAAAATATAAATTACAAAAAAGCCTGTTTCAAAGCATTTACTGTTATGCTTTGCTTTCTAGCAGTGTCATGTAAGAAAGAAGGCGCCGATACTGAAAGAGCACTGTCGGGCACCTTGGTGAAGCCCAGTTACAACAGGAGTGCCATGTTTCGTAACCCTTTAAATGGTTGGGTCATGTATGCCTCAGCTTCGGGCAATCCCTCTTATTGGGACACCCAATTCTATGTACCTGACTTAGGTAAAACGGTCAAAGCAATTGACTATGCATCTGCCTGTTATATCCGTACCAGCTGGCGAACTTTTAATCCTGTAGATGGCGTATATGCCTGGAGGGATCCCAGCACCGCAATCTATAAAATGATCAAAGGGGCACAAGATAAAGGATTGCCAATCGCCTTTCGTATCGTGGTCGACGGTCGCGATCAAGGAGCAAATACGCCGCAGTTTGTTTTTGATGCAGGCGCCAAGTATTATGTGGCCAATGCATCTTTTCCGGACAGAAAAACGCCGGTGCTGCAAGACCCTGTTTTTAGGAAATATTATAGCAAGCTGATCGAAGAATTAGCTAAGGATTTTAATGATTTAAATAAAACATCCTTTGTAGATGCCTATGGACTCGGATTGTGGGGCGAGGGGCACAGTGTAATATATGAAGATCCCAATAACCCCTCTGGTCAAAATATTGAGGCCATCAAAGAAGAAGTCGTCGATTGGATTTCGGATGTTTATTCAAAGAATTTTACAAAGGTCCCCTTGCTAATCAATTATCATCGCGTAGTTGGCGACCCAGCGGGCAATGGAGCTCCAAATCCGAATTCGGAGAAGTTGTTGAATAAGATGATCAGCAAAGGATACAGCCTGCGTCAGGATGCCTTTGGAATGACCGATTATTATCAAAGCTGGGAGAAAAATTTTGCTAAGGTTTGGAATTTTAAACGTCCGATTATTATGGAAGGCGGTTGGATTACCACAGGTACCCATCGCTACTGGACTGACTCAAGTGGTAAATATAGGGAAAACCATCCCGAAGATGTTCGGCAGGGCGAATTTGACAGCTCTTTGGAAGCCGCTGTAAACATGATGGATTTCCGTATCGGTGAAATTGAAAGCTGGTTCACCAAGTCCTTTACATTATGCCAACGTTTTATTTCTGAAGGTGGTTATCGTTTATATCCCGATCGGGTCTATTTACCGGAGAAAGTCAATACCGGTACCGAAACGACGATTAACCATCGCTGGCGGAATATGGGCTGGGGGTATTTTCCGAACAATATTCCCCAATGGAACTATAAATATAAGGTAGCTTTTGCACTGCTGGATGAAGAAAATAAGGTGAAAGAAGTTTTTGTAGATGATAAAGGAGAACCTTCAACCTGGCTTAAGAATAATCCAATAGCGTACGAATTAAAAGCCAAGGTTGGCCTTCCCGCTGGAAACTATACTTGGGCCATTGCTATTATCGATACCTCAAATGAAAACCAGCCGGGCATAAAACTTGCCGTAAATGGTGATGTGACCAATACCGGATGGTTAAAACTATTGAAGGTGCAGGTACAATAAAATTAAGCAGAGATTGTTAGAAACAGCTATCAAATGATTGATTGGTAGCTGTTTTCCATTAAGGATTTTTGAATTGCATGTAAGCAGCTGAAATTGCACACATGTCAAAGAAGGTAAGCATTGATAAATCTTTTGGAATAGGCCGACATCAACGCATGACTACATAGCGAGGCCTAAGCCCCGCTATGTTTTAGCAATTATAATTCGAATGAAATATAATTTGCAGACTATATTCCTAATTCACCATGGGCAAGCATATGTCTGTAAATTGTTCTGCAGTTGTCGAAGAATCCTGAACAGGAATTTTCGACATAGGTTTGCGAAGTGAAAGTGTCAATCACTTGGCCACTACTATTGTAGACAGTTAGCGTATAAACACACTTTGTTAAAAACTTTGCATTGTTTTCCTTTGTTAATTCGGCAACTTCAACTTTGTTTGTGTTTTCAGTTGCTGCGGAAGTACTTGTTTTTACTTCTGCATTTTCTTTTGGTGCTTTTGTCTCCGTGCCTGCAAAAGCCGCTGTCGATAGCGCAGCTACGGCTATCAGACTCATCAATAACTTTTTCATTGTTTTTAAGTTTTTTTGTTAAACCATATATGCCTTTTGAGCATGTTGTAATTATCTATTAATAAAAATAAGGACATGGAAATTGACTGACGTAAACGATTGGTATTCGCGAGGGTTTATCTATTATTCGCGCTGACTTATTCGATATTAGTTTATCCGGTAAAATCGAGAGCTAGTTGGTCAAGTAACTTCAATAGCCTTACTTCATGTAATAATAGCGATCCAATCTACTTGGACAGCTCTGTTTTTTTATAAGGCGACTGAGCTCGTAATTATGGATATTAATGTTAATTTTATATGAAATTAACATCTGTTAGGTTAATTTGCATCAATTAAATATACCGAATTCATGATCGTTGGACTGAAACATATTTCCATATCAATGGACGATTTTCTCTTATTACAAGCTGGAGATCAGTCTATTTTTGGTATTGTGTTCAATTATTATCAGCCGATTATTTATTTTAAAGTCAGACAACTCTGCAAAAGTGACAGTGATGCGGAGGAGGTCACACAGGAAGTTTTTATTGAATTTTATTTAAAAAGAATGCAGCTCTCCGGTCCGGAAGCCATTTTTCCCTTTCTATTTGCTATTTCAAAGAGAATGGCCATATCCAATTTCCGTAAATCGCTGGTCCGATCCAACTATCTGCAGTCGCTTCAGCACAGTTGGCCTGAAAGTTCTTTTTCGCTCCAGGAAGAATTGGATGGCAAAGAGCTACAGGTCATCTTAGAATCTATTATTGCACAATTGCCTCCACAGCAGCAGGCAGTTTACCGGCGGAGCAAGTTTGAAGATCAATCTTATCAGGAAATTGCCGATGAAGAAGGGCTCTCCAAAAATACCGTGCGTAATCACCTCAGTCTCGCCTCAAAATTTGTCCGGTTCAAGCTGGATAAAATCCTGTCCATCTTTTTTTTCTAAGCAACTCGGGTTGCCACCTCTTTTCCTGTAGTTGTAATTAGCCATCTCAGGGGGCTAAAAAGTTAGGTCGCCTAAAATCCGTAAAAAAAAATTTTTTCTATTGGTACTTTTTCCGGCTTCGTGCGATTATGTAGTTGAAATCGATCCAAAGGAATGAACCAAATTGAACAATACAGCCAATTAATACGTAAATATCTTGCTGATCAAGCCAGCAAAGAAGAACAGGAACTGCTTGTAGGATTAATGGATGATCCTGCATTTCTGCAGGCTTGGGAGAAAGTCTGGCGAGAGAACTCGTACCCTGCAAAGCCCGCAACATACCCCGATCCACATCGGATGATGGAAAATATATTAGCCGATCCGAGATTAGCAACACCTGCATCTACGTACCAAAGAACTACAGATGGACATTTTAATTTCAGGAGTAGATGGTGGCAGGTGGCGGCAATCTTTCTTGCGTTCTGCGTAGCCGTGCTATGGGGCTACTACAACTTTTATACCGTGGATATGCAGCCAAAAGAGCAGCTGTCTACGGTGTCGATCGTACCGGGTTCTGATAAAGCCATAATCATTCTTGAAGATGGAAAACAGATCGACCTCAGTTTGCTCCATGCGGATACAGTCCTTGACCAAGGCGAATATTTGATCACCAAAGATAATAAAGGTCAAATCAGTTATAAGCTCAAAGACATGTTGTCACCAACAAATAACATCGTCTACAATACGGTCGTAACCCCTAGAGGTGGAGAGTATACATTAAAGATGGCCGACGGAAGTCTTGTGCAGCTCAATGCAGGCAGTAAGATCAAATATCCTGTAAAATTTGATGCGAAGTTGCGGTCGGTGCAGCTCGAAGGTGAAGCCTATTTTGAAGTGGCTAAAATGGACAATAAAGGCAAACGGGTACCTTTTATCGTGCAAAGTGGAGCACAGACACTCGAGGTTCTTGGAACACATTTTAACATCAGGAGTTTTGGGGATCAAATCGTTACCACGTTGGTAGAAGGAAAAGTCAAGCTATCTTTTGGCGATGCTGCCTTGAAAGAACAGGTCCTAGCGCCCAATGACCAGGTCGTTTTTGATAAAAGCCGCAAGAGCGTGAAAAAGGAACAAGTGGATCCGTTCTATAGTCTTGCCTGGAAAAATGGAAATTTTGCTTTTGATAATGCATCCATTCAAACGGTCATGGACGAGGTAGCACGCTGGTATGATGTCGAGATCAGTTACCAAGATCAGCTGCAGGGACAGCACTTCTCCGGGACAATCTCCCGCTATGAAAATATCGATAAATTGTTGAAAACAATTTCTCTCGCCGGTGGCGTACATTTCGAACGTAAAGGAAGGAGGATATATGTGCTAAACTAACGCTGATGAGAAGGGAAGCATATATAACAATCAGGAGCGCGCCAACGCCCCTGAAAGTTTTGTCTTTTTCTCGACATGGATGAATAGTAAAACCGTTAAATTTTATCTCAACCGAATGCAATTTAATAAAAAAAAATTGATCGGACCGACCCAATTATGTCAGGTAAGATCCCAGAAAATACCAATTTCTATGAAATTGTCATTAGCAATTCCTCTCTTATTCGCAGCCAATTTGCAGCTGCATGCATTTTCTTTTGGCCAGACCGTCAATCTGAAGCGGAATAATGTGAAAGTGAGTGCTGTCTTGAAAGAACTGCAGAAGCAAAGCGGATACAATATTTTTTACAACGAATCGCTGATCGCAAAAGACGACCGTATCAGCGTGAGCTACCACAATATTTCTTTTGAAGAAGCCTTGAAAGATCTATTGGCCCAGTTGCAGTTATCTTATGTCAAAGCGGATAAAAATATTGTCTTGAATAAACAAGTGGATCAGCCCGTTCGCCAGGTATCGGTTACGGAGGCTCCGCAGCTGTACCCGGTCAAAGGATTTGTCAAAGACGATCAGGGCCGACCGTTGGACAATGTTACTATCAGTGAAAAAGGCAAAAAGGAGAAAACACTCAGTCGGGAGGATGGCAGCTTTCAGATCCAGGTCAGCAGCCCGGATGCCATACTTGTATTTACGATGGTTGGCTATCAGCCGCTGGAAATAGCGCTGGCAAAGCAGTCGACATTGCATGTGACCATGAAGCCGGCTATCAATGCAATGGAAGAAGTTGTCGTCGTGGGCTACGGTGTACAGAAAAGAGCCAATCTGACGGGAGCTGTGTCGCAGGTCAATGCGGATGATATCGCGCTGCGTCCAAGTGCAAATATTGCAGGTACACTCCAGGGACTTATGCCGGGCTTGAATATACAGCTCAACAGCGGTGATCCATCCAAAACACCCGATATCAATGTGCGGGGATTCAATTCCATCAATGAGGGCGGCCCGCTGGTATTGATCGACGGGATCGAAGGGAATATCACACGGGTTAATCCCAACGATATTGAAAGTGTTTCTGTCCTGAAAGATGCTGCTTCGGCGGCCATTTATGGAGCCCGTGGTGCTTTTGGAGTCATCTTGGTCACCACCAAAAAAGGAAAGGCAGGAACAGTTAAGGTCGATTATGTCAATAATTTTGCCTGGACTACACCCGCCTCCCGTACCGACTATATCTCCGATCCCTATGTCTATGGTAAAACAGTAGATGCCGCACTGTATGGTTATAACGGCAGTTCCTATACACGTTACAATGCAATGGACTGGGACGCAATTAAAATGGTGGCTGCAGGTGAGATTGCGCCCTTTCATGAGAAACAGACAGACGGAACCTATAAATTTTTCTATAAGACCAACTGGTGGGATTACCTATTTAAAAAATATCAGCCCTCCAACTTCCATAATATCGCCATTTCAGGTGGCAGTGAAAAGTTGAAAGCCTATCTCTCTGGACGTGTATTCAAACGGGAAACGATCAACAATATCAATGACGATGCGAATATGGATCGCCAGAATATAAAATCCAATTTGGTATTCACGCCCAACAGCTGGTTGGAAATTTCAAACAATACGCAGTTCATCAACGAAAAGGATAAAGAATATGGGGGGTACAGTAATGGTCTGGGGGGACTTTGGAGCACGACGACCTGGTATAATCTAATGCCTTTTTACCCCAATTTTGTCGATGGTATTCCAACGGATATCGGTGTGGGTACTGGCGGTCAGGGAGCCAATGCAGGGCTGGAATCCGGAAAAAGCTGGGAGGTACGCAATAGTGAAGAGTTTACCAATACCTTCCGTGTCCTGCTCAAGCCAATGAAAGGCCTACAGGTAAATTTTGATTATAGCAACCGTATCGAAAACTTTTCACGGAGCACACGCCTCAACCCCTTTAGTTACTATTCGGGCAACAAGCTCAATTATACGACAGCAGGGCTCAACCGTCTGACAGAATACCGCTGGAAAGACAAATATAACGCGATGAACCTGTTTGCGACCTACGAAAAAAGTGTGGCGCAAAAACATCAGTTCAAATTATTGGTAGGCTACAATCAGGAATCCTTTGACCGGGACCGTATCGCCGGGGCCATGGACGACCTGCTGATCGAAGATCTATCCAACCTGGCGCTGGGGACTTCCATGTATAGCCTGAGTGGAACAGCTGAAAATTGGGCTATTCAGGGTGTATTTGGCCGTTTTAATTATGCCTACGATAATAAATACCTGCTGGAAATAAATTCACGGTATGATGGTTCGTCACGCTTTCCAAGCGGGAGCCGATGGGGATTTTTTCCCTCCGTCTCATTAGGCTGGCAGCTAGATCGTGAGCACTTCTGGGAATCGATCAAAGGCAGTATACCTACCTTAAAACTCAGAGCTTCTTATGGCAAGCTCGGCAACCAGACTGTAGGTGTCAATACCTTTAAAGAATTGATGACGGTGCAGCAGTTGGCTTGGCTAAATGGAGGCTCCCGTCTTATCGGGGCGAGTACACCGGCACCGTTGCCGAATGTCGTCACCTGGGAACGGACCAAAAGCATTGACTTTGGCGTTGATCTTGGGCTGATCCAGAACAAGCTAAATATCAACTTTGACTGGTATCAGAAGGATGTTGAAGGCATGTATCTTCCGGGGCAGCCACTTCCAGCGGTATTTGGAGCTAATGAACCGCGTGAAAACTATGCTGCTTTGCGCAATAAAGGTTTTGAAGTGGGGGTAAGCTACCAGGATAAATTTGACCTTGCCGGCTCACCCTTTCGTTTCAACATCGCCGCAAATACCACTAATTTTAAAGGGATCATTACGAAATATAATAATCCACAAGGCTTGTTGAGCTCCTATTACGAAGGACAGGTGCTAGGGCAGATCTGGGGATACCATATCGACGGACAGTTTCAGTCCGATGCGGAGGCATTGAGCTACCAGAATAGTTTCCAGGATCCACAATTGTCCCTCTCCAAAGTATATAATGATATTCTGAGTGTGTCGCAAAATAGTGAATGGAATATGTTGCGCGGCGGCGATGTGAAATACGTGGATCTCAATGGTGATGGACGCATCGACAAAGGCGATAATACGCTTGCCAACCACGGTGATATTAAACCCATTGGTAATGCCATGCCGAAATTTCCATTTGGAATCAATATGAGTGCTTCCTGGAATAATTTTGATCTCTCGGCAGCCTTTGCTGGTGTTGCCAAACAGGATTGGTACCCGACAGGAGATTTATACTGGGGTTCCTACCAGCGCCCATATCTTTCCTTTGTACGCAAAGACTTGGTAGATAATGCATGGACGCCGGACAATAAAGGGAACAGGTATCCACAGATCTATCGGGGATACTCGTCGCTGCAGAGTGGAAGGTCGCTGTACGAATTGAACGACTATTACCTGACCAATGTTGGGTTCCTACGGATGAAAAATTTTACGTTGGGATACACCTTACCGCAGAAATGGACAAGGCGCTATAAAGTTGAAAAATTACGGTTTTACTTCAGCGGCGAGAATCTGTTGACCTGGAACTTTGGCCATCTGACGAAGTATATAGATCCCGAACAAGCAGGTGCAATGATCAATTATAATTCGCCTGCAAGTGCCAATGATCCTGCGGATTCCTCGGAGCGGGGACTGCTACGGGACTATCCCATGGGTAAAACTTATTCTTTTGGTTTAATGCTTACGCTTTAATACTTGACAACGCAATGATAATGAAACTTACAACAAACACCTATAAACTACTTGGTCTGTTGATCTTGCTATCGCTGGCAGCTTGTCAGAAAGATTATTTGGACCGTCCCTCGGAGGACCAGGTGGAAGCGCCTTATTTTTTCAATACAGCAAAGGATCTGGAGGTGGCCACCAATGATTTTTACACCTTTTTACCCAATGAATCCTGGTATACAAACGATGGTAATTCGGATAATATGATACCCCTTACGGTTGCCGACCGGATCAAGGGCAATCGAACTGTCCCCGTGGGAAGCGGTTCGGGCGGTTGGTCCTGGAGCCAGTTGCGCAAGATCAATTATTTTCTGGCCAACTACCATAAAGTGCCCGACGCTGTAGCACAAAAGAAATACGGCGGCATAGCCCGTTTTTTTAGAGCGAATTTTTATTACGATAAGGTGAAAACTTTCGGTGACGTGCCCTGGTACGGAAAGGTGCTGAGTGCCAAAGATGAAGACCTTTTCAAGGCTAGGGACACCCGGCAGCTGGTGATGGATTCCATTATGGCCGATCTGGACTATGCGATCGAAAATATACCAGCTGAAAAACAGCTTAACTTGATCACTAAATACACGGCGCTGCTGCTGAAAGCAAGGGTGGCACTCTTTGAAGGAACATTTAGAAAATACCATCAGATCGCAGGACATGAAAAGTTACTGAATGAGGCTGTTAGTGCATCGACCGAATTGATGAATAGTGGGGCCTATACCTTGTACAGCCAGGGCGGAGCAGATCAAGCCTATCGAAATCTGTTCGCCCGAAATAATCAGGATCAGGTGGAGACTATTCTCTCCATTGATTTTGAACTAGGCATGCGTGTGCATGGCCTTGGCTATTCCTTCACCTCAGCAACTTCGGGGGCCTATGGTATCGCCAAAGATATGATCAATAGCTATCTGATGAAGGATGGAAGCCGTTTTACGGATAGATCAGGTTACAAGACCATGGAATTCTATCAGGAAATGCAGAATAGAGATCCAAGGCTTACACAGACAACAGCGGGACCTGACTTCCGTGCTAATGGAGAAACAGCAAATGAGCCTGTCAACTTGACGATCACCACGACAGGCTATCGCCTGATCAAGGCCTTGCCTGACAAATTGCAATGGGGCGTATCGGCCTCCTATTTCGATGTCATCTTATTCCGGTATGCAGAAGCACTGCTGATCAATGCCGAAGCAAAAGCCGAACTGGGGACGATCAGCCAAAGCGACCTTGACCTGACCGTCAATAAGCTGCGTAGCCGCGCGGGGATGCCGATGCTATCTCTAGCGGAAGCGAATGCCAACCCTGACCCTTATCTGCTGGCCATGTATCCGAACGTCGATGGTGGAGCATTCAGGGGAGTACTATTGGAAATACGGCGCGAAAGACGGATTGAATTGTTCAACGAAGGGCAGCGCTGGGATGATTTAATGCGATGGAAAGCCGGATCCAAACTGAATCAGCCTATTGTCGGGGTTTATTTTCCCGGTATCGGAGCTTATGATTTTACAGGAGATGGCAAGGCGGATGTGTATGTCCATACAGGTAATACATCGGGTGCACCGGGTACGGTGACCACCTTGATCAATATCAATCAGCGGACACTTTGGGACCCAGTTTCGAATACACAGAATGCCAATAAGGGGTCACTTGATCCATTTTATCAACGGGGTAAGTTTGATGAAAAACGTGATTACTATGCACCGATCCCAATCGAAGATATCAAGTTAAACCCAAATTTGAAACAAAATCCTGAATGGGAGAAATTATACAGATAACATGAAACAACTTATTTTTATTTCGATCCTCTGTTATCTTTTGATCCCTGGATATACGTACTGTCAAAAACAGGATCGGCCTGATTATGCCGTTGGCTACTCTCTTGATATCCGGAAGATAGCATTTGAAAAGCTAAAAGCAGACAAAGAAGCTGGTATGGATTATATAGAGATTGCAGGTCTCGGAAGCTTCGTCAATGCAGACCTCAGTTTAAAAATCCCGCAGGCTGAATGGTTGCTTAAATGCGATTCGTTGGCCATTGTACTGAAAAAAGCTGCGGTGAAGGTATGGTCTATCCATATGCCCTTTTCCGCCAAAATAGATATCTCTACGCTGGACGAACAGCAGCGGCAGCAGGTGATGCGAATGCATTTGCAGCTACTGGAAGGTCTTTACCGTCTTCATCCGCAGGTGATTCTGTTTCACCCATCCTATTATCTCGAACCCAACAGACGCGAGGCCCGCAAGGAGCAGCTGGTACGTTCTGTCAAGGAGTTGTACACGGCGGTATCGGGGGCAGGGCTTCAACTCGTCATCGAAAATATGCTCGGGCCTTCGCTGACGGTAGGGGAGCGGGAACGACCCCTACTGCGGACCGTAGAAGAATGTCAGGAACTTTTTGCCCGCTTTCCTGATCAGGTTGGCATTGCAGTGGATATGAACCATATTGCACATCCCGAGCGGCTGCTTTTGGCTTTTGGACCGCGCGTCAAGACGCTTCATGTCGCGGATGGGGATGGAACAAAGGAAAGTCACTACCTGCCTTGTAATGGTAAAGGGCAGAATGACTGGAATACCATATTGGCCGCACTGGAAAAAATTAAATATAAAGGTGTATTCATGTTTGAGTGTCATTATGAAACCACAGCCCAGCTGATTGAATGTTACCGTCAGCTGCAGCAGATTTATAGCAACACAAAACAATAAGTAGGTTCAAAAAACATTGATTATAATGAAAAAATCGTTATATATTTTTATGGTTCTTTTGTCTGCCTTAGGCATACAGAGCTGTAAAAAAGATAAAATCGAAAGTGAGCAGCGGCTCCTGGTCGATCGGGATTATATGGAGGTCGGCAGTAGGGCCGATACCTATCAGTTGGACATCTTAGCGAATGCAACGATTACCGTCAGTAGCGACAAAGACTGGATCAAACTGGATAGTACGGTGTATCCCAAAGGGAAAAATAAGATCCGGTTTTCTGTTTCGAAAAATTCGGAGGATGAACGTTCGGCGACTTTGCTGCTCAGGCTGAACGATAATGTATCGCAGGAGATCTTGATTTTGCAGGAATCCGGAAAAGTGCCCGTTTTTTATGTGACTCCCGCAGGTAAGGGAGATGGCAGTTCGTGGAGTAGTGCTACAGATCTCGATCAGGCACTCGAAAAAGCAACGACAGGCAGTACCCTATTCTTGGCCGAGGGAACCTATATTCCAACTAGAACCATTCGCAATGGTGATGTGAATGAGGAATCCGATAAAACCATAGAGATCGCAAAAAATGTCAGCCTAATAGGCGGATACGCGGCCAATGTCAAACCTGGAGATCAGCCCAATCCGGCCTTGTATAAAACCATCTTTCAGGGGAAGCTTTCCAGTGGAAAATCGGTGTTTCACACAGTCACAGTGACGGCAACCCCGGATCCTGAAAATCAGGTTATGCTGGAAAATATCAGCATCAAAGGGGGAAATGCCACCGACCGCAGTGCCAGTACAACGATCGATAACGTAAAATTCAGCCGTGGCCAAGGTGGCGGTATGTTAATTGGTATGGCCAGGGTTCTGCTCAAAAATGTGGAGGTGATTGATAATAAAGCGACCGCAGATAAGGGAACTGCAGGTTTTGCTGCCGGCATCTATGCGTTTTCAGGTGCCCAGCTCAGGTTGGAAAATTGTCGCATCAACAATAATAGCAACAGCGGAAATAACGGTGGCGGACTATGGATCGCCGATGGGTCACTGATTGCCTACGATAGCCAGTTTAATCACAATAGTGCCAAAGGCACCGCAGGGGGCTTACACGCTTATCCAAATGCAGCTATTACACTCTATAATTGTGAGGTGGTTGGCAATTCAAATACATCCTATGGAGCAGGGGTTTATCTGCGTGAAAAATCAAAAGGGGTATTTGTTAATTGCCTGCTGGCTGAAAATTCAAGTACATCAGCCAACGGCGGTGGCGGACTGATGCTGTATGATAACTGTCAGGCAGACGTAATCAGTACAACCATTACCAAGAATGCCGTTGTTGGTCCCGGCGGAGGTGTCTATCGCCGCAGCAATGTCAACAACTTGACTTTGATCAATTCAATCGTTTCGGGCAATATTCAGGCGGGCAGTTCAAGCGATGTTGATGCTTATTCTGATAACATTGCTGTTGTTCCATTAATCCAGCACACTGTTGCTACGAAGGCGGTGTATGGCGCTGATGGAAGCATTGTTCCAAAGCTAAGCTTTGAACCTGCGACCATGCTGAATCCGGATTACCTGCCCATCGGTGCCGAAAATCCGTCCATGAGTTATGGTTTAAGCTCATCCGGATTGCTGGAGCTTGCCAAGAAATATAAGCCGGCATTGGACGATAGTCGCATGCAACAAGATATCAATAATAACCCGCGCTCTTCTACTTGGATGGGTGCAAAAGTGAAATAAGATGAAACAATTAAGCTGTTTATTTATCCTTACCCTTCTTCTATTAGGCAACAGCCGAGCTGCTGAGCACAAGAATATCCTGCTATTATTGGGTTCAGCCGATCCTGAGGTATTGGCCCAGCGGGTAGATGTTGCTGCCCAGCTCTACCATATCCGGCCGATGGATGCTATTGTGGTGTCTGGAGGTTGTGGTGCGCACGGTTCCAAGATTTGTGAAGCTTCGTCCATGGCGCTGCAATTGGTCAGCAAGGGGGTACCTGCGGCATTGATCTTCAAGGAGGAAAACTCCAAGACGACGGTGCAGAATTATATTTTCAGCAGACGCCTCAAAAATAACGCTGGAGAGCGAATCATCCAGCCTGGAGATACGGTGTATGTTGTTTCCAACCACTGGCATGCGATCGCTGTTGCTGCACGCCTGGAAAAATACGATGGGGTGACAGCGAAATTTTTTATTGAAGGTGCTATTCAGCCCAAAAAGGAAGACCGTCTTGATTATGGCGGAATATTTAACGCTTACGATGACAATCATCTTTTTACGTTAAAAGGCACCTGGCTGACACCGGAAGCGGTATGGACAAAAAAAGACAGCACCTATTATCTCACACAGGATATGGTCTACACAACGGATGTAGCTAACACAAGCTATAGTGTCAGTCCAGTGGAGAAGCTGTTTCCTTTTCTGAAAGGGAGTTCAGAGTTTAATCCACCGATATATATTGACGACGTGGTCGTATGGTACATCCTCTTTGATGGCTATTGCCGTAAAGTTTCAAAAAAAGATTTTAAGGTGCTGGATGAACAACCGATTCAGAAATGGCTGACGCTGCCAGACACATTGAACTGGAGCCAAATCAATACAGGGTATATCCAGGGAAAATCATTGGTATTGATCGGAAAGGACAAGGTGCTATTGGCTGAGCGAAAAGGAAAGGCCTTTCAGTATGAGCGGGAAACTGTGCCGCAACACTATTTTGCCAACTGGCCCTATAGCTGGGGGACGGGCAACGTAAGTGCGGCAAGATTACTGCCATCAGAAAACAAGGTCGTCTTTTACCGCAATATGGAATCGGCCGTATACACTATTAACCAGAAAACAATTGAAAAAGTGGTTCCATTAAAATTAAAGTGGATCGGCGAAATAAAGTAAAACAGATGAAAAGAAATTTTATATATAGCTTATTGCTGCTTTTTCTTGTTATTTCATGCAAGAAAAATGAGGGCGGAACGCAGCTGCCCTATGACTACAGTATTCCCCAGGAAGAAAACTTGGCGGAGATTATCAATACGGCAGCTTGGAATACAAAAACGGTTGCTGACGGTGTGCTGTGGAAATATTACCAATTTCCACGGATATTTGAATCCAAACAATATGTCAATGTATTTGAGATCGATCTGAAGAAAGGCATGCAGCTGGAAATTCCCTATGTGAAGACCGGATTTCTAAAAACAAGTGCTGCCGCGACGGCTAAGGGCGCTTTGGTGGCATTTAACGGCAGTTACTTTAATACCAGTACAGGCGGATCAACCGTATTTTTCAAATACGATGGCCAGGTAATCAATCAGACTGTGAATGGATTTAATAGCTACCGTGAAAATGGTGCATTTACCTTTACGGGGCAAAGCTATCAGATTGTGCCGAAACCCGCAGGAGGCTGGGGGACGCTGAGCGCCACCGCTGCACTGGCTGGCGGCCCGTTATTGATGCAGAATGGTCAGGTGCTGGAGCAGTTGAATGTAGATTTCAATACCAGCAGACATCCCCGTACAGCAGTGGGGCTTACCAAGGACAATAAACTTATTGTAGCTGTTATTGATGGCCGCTCATCACAATCACAGGGACTGACGATACCCCAGCTGGGCGAGTTAATGGCTGCCTTGGGCTGCACTTCCGCGTTAAACTATGATGGTGGCGGTTCCTCCACAGCTTGGGTGAAGGGCGAAGGCGTGGTTAACTATCCTTCAGATAATGGAAAGTTTGACCATGAAGGTGAACGCGCTGTAGCTACGGTATTTACAGTGAAATAAATTCGATACCTTTATAAGTAGATGGCCATCTTATGGATAATATGAGATGGCCACTATTCAATTAGAATCATTTCTATTGCTATTAATTGAAACATCATGAGAAAAAAGACAAGTATCCTATTTTTCCTCCTTCTTGTTTGTGGCTCAGTATCTTTATACGCCCAGCAGGTTATTTCGTCGGCCAAATTTGAGCTGCAGGGAAGAGCTTTTGAAAACGCACCAAAATTTCATCGGATAGATACAGCAAAGTACAGGCAACTTCCTGCTGCGGTAAAGAAATTATATACCCATGCTGCAGGAATGTTTATTACGTTTAAGAGCAATACGAGCAAATTATCTTTACGATGGAAGACGGCGGATGCGGCGCTAGGCAATAATTCCACGCCGATTATGTCACGGGGTTTTGATGTATATGTAAAAGAGCCCAGTGGGTGGCGCTTTGCAGGGGTAGCTCGTCCCGATCTGAACATGGCGGAAAGTAAAGCTACGCTTGTTGAAGATATGGCGAAAACAGAAAAAGAATTTCTTGTTTACTTTCCCTTGTATAAAGAGCTATTGGATTTTGACCTGATTATTGATGACAAAGCCACCTTTGTTGGTACCAGACAGTCTTTTAACAAAAAGGTCGTGATTTATGGTTCCAGCATTGTCCATGGAGCTTCCGCAAGCCGCCCGGGATTAGCTTATCCAGCGCAATTAGGGCGGCGGTTGAACGCCAATGTGATCAACATGGGCGTGAGTGGCAATGCCCGGATGGAGCCTGCCGTGGCTGATATGCTATGTGATATTGATTCTATGGGTCTACTCATCATGGATTGTGTGCCAAATAGTAGTCCCGAAGAAGTCAAAGAACGAACGTTTAATTTTGTGAAACGGATTCGTAAATCCCATCCTCAGGTACCCATATTGCTGATAGAGAGTATTACCCGTCAGGTCGGCAATTATAATTTAAAATGGAGCGCGCAATTGACCGAGCAGAATAAGAATTTTAAGCTACAGTATGAAAGACTGCTACAGGCAGGTTACAAAAATTTGTATTACATACCTACAGACCATTTGATAGGTGATGATTCGGAAGGAACAGTGGATGGCACCCACCCTACAGATGTGGGATTTGAAAGGATGCTTAAAATAATCGGGCGTAAAGTAGAGGCGATTCTAGAAAATAGTCCGTAAATCTTCACCAGCTTTCCACTACTACTCCGGGAGTGATCGCTGACTTTCAGAAATACGCAGACATCTAATCGTGTCAGTTTGCAGAAGCAGGGACGTATTTGTAAACCCCTTAGAAGCCAAAAAAAGGGCCTGATTCTCATCAGACCCTTTCTGTTAGCGTTTAATTGTACAGTAAATATTGGACAGACCCTATGGTTTTCAAAAGGCAATGTTTTTATTTTTGGGGTGTACCTTATTCAGCTAATGCTTTGACGATGGCTATGCCTACAGCTTTGGCTGATTGCGGGTTTTGCCCAGTGATCAATCTGCCGTCAATAGTGACATGGGACTGCCAAGGTTCGGATTTTTCATAAATCCCACCTATTGCTTTTAGTCTATCTTCTAGTAAAAAGGGAACAACATTGCTGAGCTTGACAAGCTCTTCTTCTTCGTTGCTAAAGCCATTAACTTTTTTCCCTTTTATCAAATATTCGCCGGTGCTCAGTTTGATGTTGGTTAAGCCTGCAGGTCCATGACATACAGCTGCAATGACCCCATTTGCCTCATATATCTTGGTGGCAATCTTTGCGATTGATGGGTCGAAAGGCAGATCCCACATCGCACCATGTCCTCCGGCGTAAAAGATGGCTTTGTAATCTTCCGGTTTTACCTGAGAAGGTTTGAGTGAATGGGTGATTTTATTGTGGTAGTATTTATCCTCCCAGAATTTTTTGTTAACAGGATCAGTCAGGTCAAATCCATCCACAGGTGGATTCCCTCCCTGTGGACTAAGGAAATCAATCTCATATCCAGCCGCTGTTAAAACCTCCCAGGGATGTGAGACTTCCCCGAGATAATAACCTGTTTTCTCGCCTGTATTACCTTTTGTATCGTGACTAGTTACTACAAATAGAATTTTTGGTTTTCGGTTTGTTGCATAGCAATGCGTTACTATTAAGATTAATAAAGCCGAAAATATTCCTATTTGCCTAAAGAGTTGTTTTGCTTTCATATTGCTTTGATTTTCTTCCTGTTGGAACAAATTTCTTGATTTTGTATGGTAATTTACCGTGACCTACATCACAAAATTAAAATTCACCTCCCCATTCCTGCCATTCACCGAGTTTTTCTGAGCGTTGGTCTAAAGATCATAGGCTTGGGGCCTATTGTGTTGTAGTTTTGAGTCAACAAATAAGAACAGATAAACTAACAATATAAAATAAAGACATTATGAACTCATTAGTAAAAACATTCGCAGCGGCAGCCTTAATCACAGTATCAACTTTCGCTATGGCAGCTGAAGGACCGGGAACAAAATCGGCAAAAGCAAACGTTAACCTTTCCACAGCGGACTTGGCTTTAGATCACTACGTTGCGGTAACGACAGAGGGAGAATCAGCAGGAGTAGAGCAGTTGTTTGCAGCTGATTTCAATCAAAAGATTCAAGCTACCAATGCGCAGTCTAACAGCCGTAGCGAAGTGATTAAATCCTTGAAAAAACAAAAAGGCGAAAAGCTGAACTGTACAGTAAGCACTGATATCATCGAGGAATCTGCAGACTACATGGTTGCTAAAGTAACCTTAAAATTTGAAAACTTCACCAAGACTGATCTAGTTACCTTGGAGCGTGTAGGCAATGACTGGAAAGTTTCCAAATCAATCAATTCGTATAAGTAGAAGCCATCTCAAATAAATATATATGTTGTAGAGCCATATCGGAAGATGTGGCTTTTTTGTTTTGGCGTATAGACAACATCCATGGTAAAGAGATATGTCTTTTTTTTGCCTTTTATCAAATTTTTGATCTTAAAAGAAGGGTAGCTTTGGGATATTAAATAAATCAATTATGAAAAAGCATAGTTTCTTAATGGAAAGACTAGTAAGATATAAAGCGTTTATTAATATCATTACAATATTGCTTTTACCTCTACCGGGTGAAAAGTTTACGCTCCTTTTTTTTATGGTGTTATTTCTTGCTCTATTTCAATTTTTTACTTGCCTGAATTATGTTGATTTCATCAATATGTGGGACTTAGTTGTTCAAGCTCTACTGGCGGTTATTTATATTATAATCTGTACAACAGTTTTACTGCATTCGTTATATATCATAAAAAGAAGACTGGGAACTACATTAGATAGGATATTTTCGATAGTTATAGGGATAGCAGGTCTTTATAGCCTACATGCTGTCCTACAATACCCGGATATGTTTTCTTTTGCTTGGCTTGCATTATTTTTCATTTTCAATATAATGAGATGGATGCTTATAACAAAGGCTGATTATTAGCGGATGATATGCTTATTGGAGCAAATAAAGGATCCCGAAAACTAGGGGGCAGTACTTTTTCAGTTTAGTTTAGAAGCCAGATCCTGAAATCTGGCTTTTTACGTCAAAAGGGTCTGATTCTCATCAGACCCTTTCTCTTAGCGTTTACTTGTACAGCAATTTTTATGTTTCCTATCGTTTCCTCTTTTTTGTTTCGTCATCCAATGTTTTTTAAGACAATTGGATTTTCACTGTACGACGCCAATTTTATGTTGAACCTTTCCTTCGAAAGATAGCTTGGAGCCGCTTTGTATTATAAGAACAATTGCCATTTCCAAATAGTTTTATCGGAGTAAATTTTTTTGATAACTTGTATTGGCTTATTTATACTGTATGAAGATCTTGCCTTCCTTTTTCATTTCAATTTATTTCTCCCATTCGTTTCTGTCTGGATACATCTTGAGATCTTTGAATTCGTCAAAATCATTAAATAATTTAATACCTTTTAACAAACGAGTTCCATCTCGATCGGATTGCTTGAATGCTATTAATGCAAAGCGTTGATCGATCTTTTTACTTTGTATTTCAAATAAAACCTGAGATGAATTAACATTTATGCAAAAGGCTGAAACTGTGGCTCCTTTTAAAATAGTGTTCGTAGAATGGCTCCGTAAATAATCGACTATAGATCCTGATGAATCGATTTCTTTATACAGCATATCTTCGAAAGCTAATTTTTTCTCAATTGATATTGCTTCCCAAGGATATTCTACAAAGGCTGTTGTAGGATTTTCGATAATAAAATCCTCAATTATTTTAGTGTCAACTCCCGCTAGGTGGATTCTTTTAGGTTCTTCTGGCAATTCCTCACTATCTTCTATCATTATACCTCCTGTGGGAAATAAAAACAGTCCATTTTCGAGTTGAATATTTAATCTTAAGGCCAGCCATTCTTTTAAATTCTGACCATTTGTATTTAGAAATTCCTGGGCGTGCTGCTGAATCTGTGCGAAATATGTTTGACTGGGGTTAACTTGTGGAAGCTTTTGCTATTAAAGATAGCTGTTATAGTCTGATTATCGAAAATTCAATGCTTTATTCTAAACCCTTTCCTCTCCCCATTACCGCCATTCACCGAGTTTTCCTGATCGTTGGTCTAAAGGCCATAGGCTAGGGGTCTATTGTGTTGTAGTTTTGAGTCAACAAATAAGAACTAAAAACTAACACTATAAATAAAGACATTATGAACACGCTAGTAAAAACATTCGCAGCAGCAGCTCTAATCGCAGTATCAACTTTCGCTATGGCAGCTGAGGGACCTGGAGCAAAAGCAACAAAAGCAAACGTTAACCTTTCTACAGCAGACTTGGCACTTGATCACTATGTTGCGGTCACTACGGAGGGAGAATCAGCAGGAGTAGAGCAGTTGTTTGCAGCTGATTTCAATCAAAAGATTCAAGCTACCAATGCGCAGTCTAACAGCCGTAGCGAAGTGGTTAAATCCTTGAAAAAGCAAAAAGGGGAAAAGCTGAACTGCACAGTAAGCACAGACATCATTGAGGAATCGGCAGACTATATGGTGGCTAAAGTGACCTTGAAATTTGAAAACTTCATCAAGACTGATCTGGTTACCTTGGAACGTGTGGGCAATGACTGGAAAGTATCCAGATCGATCAATTCGTATAAATAGAATTTAAATAATTAGTGGTTTGCCAGTAATAAAAGACAAACCACTAGTGAATCATATGTTTATTTATGGCCACGTCGAGAGATGTGGCTTTTTTATGATTTATCTATTTTTTTAGTTCGGTTTATTATCCTAAATAATCTCGTCAGGGATTTGACTCAACTGTGAAACTAAATAATTAATGGGGGCGGTCAATTCAGATTGGTTACAATCGTATTGATCAATAACGCCGTAGATTTCAAACGATGATATATTAAAGCCTTCTTCAATGTCATTATAGTAAATTATTTGATTTCCAAATAAGGCAACCACCCAAAAGCCCCCACTCTCATCTCCAAACGATTTTTCTTGCCACTTATGAGGAGTTACTTTGATGAGATTCCAAAGGTTTAAAGCTTTATAATCCATTGTCAGTTCTGCTTGCGAAATAAGAAGTTCTATTTTGTCAATTGATATCGGTGGCCACATGCACTAAGATAATGAAATTTTGAAATAAATTATCTCTCCCCGAATCTATAGCTTCATTGAATCGTTAATTCGAATGATAACTTTCACCTCCCCATTCCAGCCATTCACCGAGTTTTCCTGAGCGCTGGTCTAAAGTCCATAGGCTAGGGGCCTATTGTGTTGTAGTTTTGAGTCAACAAATAAGAACAAAAAACTAACAATATAAAGTAAAGACATTATGAAAGCATTAGTAAAAACATTCGCAGCAGCAGCCCTAATCGCAGTATCAACTTTCGCTATGGCAGCTGAAGGACCTGGAGCAAAAGCAACAAAAGCAAACGTTAACCTTTCTACAGCAGACTTGGCACTTGCTCACTATGTTGCGATAACTACGGAGGGCGAATCAGCAGGCGTAGAGCAGTTATTCGCAGAAGATTTCAATCAAAAGATCCAAGCTACCAATGCGCAATCTAATAGCCGTAGTGAAGTGATTAATTCCTTGAAAAAACAAAAAGGAGAAAAGCTTAACTGTATAGTAAGCACCGACATCTTAGAAGAATCAGCTGACTATATGGTAGCCAAAGTGAGGTTGAAATTTGAGAACTTCACCAAGACTGACCTAGTTACCTTGGAGCGTGTGGGCAATAATTGGAAAGTATCCAAATCAATCAATTCGTATAAATAGAATTTTACAACTGGTGGTTTGCGGCAAATAAATGACAAACCACTAGTGAATCATATGTTTAAGTTTAGTTTAATAAGCCACGTCGGAAGATGTGGCTTTTTTAGTTTGGAAATTTGCATTTGAGCAACAAAAGATTATTGTTTTTGCATAATACCATATTTCTTGTTTTGATCATCTTTGGCGTTTGTTCCTGCGTAGCTATCTAAAATCCGCATGGTGGCCGCTTTTAGGGAACGTCCGAATTCCGTGGGATGATAACCTGGTCCAGTAAAAAATTCCACCTCATGATTGATTTTTGAATACCATACTCTTCCTACATCCTTGGGACCCAGGGTATCTGGTCTCGTTATTTTCACAAATCCCTCGAGTTTGTTTTTATCTAAGCCTATCACTTGATAAGGCTGTGTCTTACTCTGACAATCTACCTCAATATATTTTTCTCCATTCCAGCACATGCACTCTTCAGGCGTCAGAAAATGTACGGTAGTCAATATTGCCAATACCAAAAGTGCTACACCTGAAAACCTCAATACAAGTTTGTTTTTTTTGAAAAATGGTTGCGGATATTTAAATCTGTCAATATCATCCTTGTTTTGCCTCCGCTCATTTGAGTCATTTTGAATGTTCAGATCGTCAATTAATTCTTCAGCTTTTTCTTCTTCCGGTTTATCCTTAAGTTCTTTGTTTTCACCCGTCAATGTGGAAATCATTGGTGAACCCTCCGATGTTGGCTCTTTATCGTCGGTAGGGATTAAAGGGGTATCTAGTTTATCAGTCAGTGATGAGCTTTTTCTTTCATCTATTGGTGATGGATCCTTCACCCCATCTGATGTTGAGGTATCATAGCTGTATCGAAATGGCCTCGGTTGATAGTCCACGAGTATTGCGAGTAGCTTCACTACTCGGTCTTCAGGATCTTGCGTAATGTTAAGTGCAAATTTCTGCAATGCCTTTAATGACCCAGTATTGTATTTCGCTATTGCTTCTTCCAAGCTCTTTTCTTTTTTATATGGATCAAAGAACTTTTGTAAAATTTCGATATCCTCGGGAGGCAAACCTTCGGATAATCTAACTAAGCAATAATCTCTTAGCTTGGCGGGCGAAGGATTAACTAATAAATCATCCAGCTCATGGTTGTTTTTCTTTGCCTCATATAGGGCAAGAACCTCTTCTTTAAATTTGGCAAATGTCGTTGGCATGGCATCAAAATTAAGCTAATTCTACACCGGAATTTACGGAATCCCGTAAGTCAATACATTCTTTATACATCGGAATTCATAGAATCTTTAGCATTTTATCGGACCTTTCGGACCTATCGGAATCATTTGATAAAAAGGGTTTTAACGGCTATAACTTTGTTCTCGAAGTCAGATGATGGATCGATTAAAATATAAACAAAGATACTAATCTGATTTCACAATGAGAAGATCTCGCGGTAGTCTTTAGCCGGTTTGGGAAGCAGCTTCTGCCTCCCGCGATTGACACTCTTACTTCCCAAAAAATTCAGAAGGCCTTCTGAAAACATTTGTAGCAATCCCGTGCATGGTGCACGGGGACTACTCATTTTTTCAACTTTTTAAATTTTTTGAATCATGTGGAGTTTAATATTATATTTTCTATTTGGAATCGGTCAACCGTCTAATTCACAACCTGGCGCAGGAACGTCAACAGTACAAACGGCAGATGCACCTCCTGTGGATCCGGGGGATAACGGGGGGGAAACGAGCACGCCAATTCCACCTCGGCCACCAAAACCATAACAAATACACAAACGGGAGGTAGCATCTAGTTACCTCCCGTTTTAAATTTATATATTGCTTTGATGGCTAATTTTAATTATTTTCGAGAAAAATGAACCATCTTGAAGCCTCTTTATATATTCCTCTCCCTGTTATTTTTTTCCTCTTGTTACAAGAAAGAAATAGATAAACAACCTTCAGCGGAAAATCCATTTTATGATATTGCATACAATTATCTCGAACAAGGTGTTTCCGATAGTGCGTTTTTAAATTTTAGTCGGGCTAAAGATATTTTCCTTGAATCTAAAGACAGTATAAATACAGGCAATTGTTTAATTATCATGGCAATTTTGCAAAAGGATCTAGGAGATTATTTTGGAGCACAGGAGACCGCCTTACAGGCCTTGAATTTTTTGAATTTCGAAAACCCCAAACATCGTATATATTTAAGTTCCGATTATAATAATTTGGGAGCCAGCACTAATAAACTTGGTGACTATAGGAAAGCAATTCTATTCTATAAAAAAGCTATTCACTTTTCAGACGACTCATTGACAACATCAGTTTATAAAAATAATTTAGCAATGAGCTATATGAATGTTAAAGAATATGATAAAGCAATTGATATTTTAGATAGTGTATTAAATGAAGTGCATGCTTTGCCAACTGAGTATGCAAGATCTTTGTCGAATATAAGCTACGTCCGATGGCGTAGAAATTCAAATTATTCAGCAGTTTCAGGTCTTTTAACAGCCCTGAAGATTAGAGAGGAAAAAAAAGATTTATGGGGCCTGAATGCAAGTCTAGCTCATTTAGCAGACTATTATGAAAGGATTAATCCAGACTCTTCCTTATTCTATGCTCGAAAACAGCTAGCCATGGCGAGACGACTTAAGAGTGGAGATGATCAGATGAAAGGCCTCTCACGAATGATAAAGGTAGGCTCGTCAGACTCAATTACCTTTTATTTTAATCAATTTGAGACAATAAGCGACAGCATCCAGCAAGCCCGCGCCGCCGCCAAAAACCAGTTCGCCCTAATCCGCTACGAAGTTGAAAAAAATAAAGCCGATAACCTGCGGCTGGAAAAAGAAAATGCCGAAAAGCAGAACCGTCTTATACGACAACGCGCGATTACAGGTGCAAGTATTTTTTTACTCCTATTAGCTGTTGGTGGAGGAACGCTTTGGTACAAACGACGCAAGCAACGTCTAGAACTCGAAGCACAGAACCGCGTCAAAGAGACGCAGTTGCATCTTTCTAAAAAGATCCACGATGTCGTGGCCAATGGCATCTACCGGGTGATGTCGGAAATCGAACATGGCGATGAAGTGAATCGCGATGACGTACTCGATAAACTGGAAAATATGTACCACCAGTCGCGCGATATCTCGCACGATGTCGAACAGGAAACGATCACAGAGATACCTTATAACGAGCAACTGGCCAGCTTACTCAAATCCTTTGCTGCTGACCATCGGAAGATATTAATCGCCGGTAATGATGCCGAACAGTGGGACGATATTAGCAAACGTATTAAAGATGAAGTGAAGCATGTGCTTCAGGAGCTGATGGTCAATATGAAGAAACATAGTCAGGCCGAACAGGTCGTCATACGTTTTGACATAACAGACCAACAGCTTAACATATTCTATAAGGATAATGGTATAGGAATCCCACAAGAAAAACCGAAAGGAAAAGGGTTATCGAATACGGTTTCCCGTATTGAAAGCTTCGGTGGTGAAATTACCTTTGTGAATGAACCGGGAAAAGGGCTCAATATCACGACCACTATCCCATTATAAAAAGACAATAATGTATGTTTAAGAAAGTACTGATTGCCGAAGACCACGAGATAGCCAACATTTCTGTGCAGAAAACCCTGCACGACCTCGGTATTCACAATACCAAATACGTTTATTACTGTGACCATGCGTTGACCTGGATTAAAAATGCGATCCGCGATGGCGAACCATATGACCTACTCATTACGGATATCGAATTCGAAGATGATGATAGTCCGCAGGAGATAAAGGATGGCCTTTCACTGATCAAAGCTGTCAAGATTGTACAACCAGACATTAAGGTTATTGTCCTGACGGCCAAGGACCGTTCGTCCCTGATCAATGATATGTTCAAGAATAACGAGATTGATGGCCTTGTTCGCAAAGCGCGCCGCGATGGCCAACATCTGCGCGAGGCATTGCAAGCTGTTGATCAGAACCGCACGTACCAATCACCCGACAGTAAAAAATTTATTCAGGAGCAGAACTCGCACGAGTTTACGCAGTTTGACCTGCATATCATTAAACTCCTGTATGAAGGCGTGTCCCAAAAAGAAATGCCCGAATATCTCCAGCAGCGTGATATCCGCCCGTCGAGTCTGAGTAGTATCGAGAAAAGGCTCAACCTCATGAAAGATGTACTAGGTTTTATCAAAAATGAACAGCTTGTTGCACACTGCAAGGAATTAGGTTTTATATAAATTATCTTTGATATCGGATTACGGTTTTCCGTAAAGAATCTTGGGGGTATCGTGCTACTTTTGTGAAAGCAAGGTAAATAACGAGGTTGGGTTACTTGCCGAAAATACGATATCTGATGAATTCAAGATATTTAGTGCCATATTTTAACCAATAAGATGATGAGAAAGGGCTATCCACCGATAGCCCTTATTTGTTTTTATGATCATATATAACAGCCGACTTATAAGAGATCCAGCTAAATGCTCGATCATTTAATCAGCCTGATTGGAAAACGTATTGATTGTGTTTAACGAATAGTAAGCGATTCCATTATCCGGATATTCTTCCAAAATTTCTTCGTATAGCGCTTTTGCTTTTTCGGCTTGCCCGGTCTGCGAATAACAGAATGCAATATTACAGAGCGCCATTTCCCGATAGCTCATTTTTGAAGCGCTAAACATGGTAACTGCCCGATATTTATCTAACCATTTCTTTTTTGTAAAGAAATCGACACTCTGTTTAAAATATTCAATCGCACCGTTAAACTCATTTTGTTTGACTGCTTTCATTCCCTTTTTGTGGCTCTTTGGAATGAGCTGTTGCAATGCTGTTATTAAAATGAAAAAAAGAACTGAGGCGACGATCATGCCCTCAAGTTGGAATAAGAATAAGGAAGCTACCATCAGGACCATCCAGAACACAATAAGGATTAAAACAGCTGGCCAGGACACTGACCTTACAATAGGAACATTTGCACTCATATAGATTAATAAATTGCTGGTTGTAATTTTTCTAAAAGGTATCAAAATTTCTTAAAAAATCCTCTTTCAGTATGTCGATGACGTTAAGTTTTAAAGCGGTATTTATCGTATCGAAAAGGTCTGGCAAATACGGTTTCCCGTATTGAAAGTCTCGGCGGCGAAATTACCTTTGTCAATGAACTGGGGAAGGGACTTGATTATGATGCTCCAAATCCATAAATGGACGAAACCGATGCGACAACAATAGTATCCCTGCGTTCAATAAGGGATTTTGTGGTGGAAAGGCGGAGTATTTCCAAATGTTCGTTAATGGAAGAATCTTTTTCAACGAAACGGTCACTGCCGGGCAGATACATCTCAGGCTGAAAATAATCATAATATGAGACGAAAAACTCAACAGCATTCTCTGGAAAAAATTGCTTCATTTCATCATATAGCTGAGCAGTCAAGGTCTTGTTAAGTGCAAGAATCAAGGTCGGACGCTTTAGCTGGTGGATAATGTTTGCCATTGTAAAGGTCTTTCCTGAACCTGTGATACCTTTGAGTGTCTGGTGGGTAGCTCCAGATTCAATTCCCGAAACAAGTCTTGCGATAGCATCCGGCTGGTCTCCTGCGGGAATATACTATGAGTGTAATATAAAAAGGCCTTTTGACATAAGTTTCCTGTTAGTTGGTTGTAACACAAATATAATTAAAAAACTGATTCACGGTTTGCCGGTGTTCCGGGAAAATCAATGTTTCATTGATCCGTAAACTAAAGCTCTGGAATTTAATGTTTGACTACTAGACATAAAATAGTTTGGTAAGACCATAATGTGCGTCGGACTGTTATTGATCAGGCACAGTTATCTTTTTTCTGAGTTCAGCGACACCACTCCCTATACAATACAGTATTATTAAAATATAACCCGCTCTTTTACAGTGGTCAAGAAGGTCGCAAATGTATATTATATAATGTTATATGTATAATATCATGCGTCTCAGGCAACATACCTTTGTATTATCAAATCAGAAGATCTGATGATAAAATATCCTTACTACAGAAAATGGAAGAGAATAGTTCAATAAATAATTTAAATATAATCCTGGATGAAATTAAAGCGATTTCATCAGTGCTGAATCCGGTATCGCTACAGACACTGGAGGACAATTTAAAGAAAGCGGACCGTATATTTTTTGCAGGTGCCGGACGTACAGGCTTAGCACTGAAGATGGCTGCCATGAGATTTATGCATCTAGGCTTAAATGTATATGTTGTGGGTGAAACAACTACGCCCGCAATCTTAGAGAACGATCTTCTGCTGGTAGGCTCCGGTTCTGGAAGCACGCCGACACTTGTAATCGCCGCTGAAAAGGCAAAAAAACAACATGCAACTGTAATAGGCATTACAGCGGATTCGAATAGCAAAATTGCTAGCCTTTCAGACCATGTGGTGCTTGTTAATGCGGCGGTGAAGACGGACTTTGGAGAATCAGCGTCCCGTCAGTATGCTGGAAGTCTCTTTGAACAGTCTGTCCTTTGGGTCCTTGATGCTGTATTTATGACACTGTGGAGAGATTCAGGCCTGACAAAAGAGGAGCTCTGGCCGAAACATGCCAATCTTGAATAACGAGAAATACAATTAAATAAATATTAAAATTTTATATTATGACTAAGTTACAAGTAGCGATTGACTTATTGACTACAGAAGCAGCCCTTGATTTGGCTGCAAAAGTATCACCTTATGTGGATATCATCGAGCTGGGAACACCTTTAATCAAAGCTGAAGGTCTAAAAGTGATCACCGCAATGAAATCCGCGCATCCTGATAAATTGGTCTTTGCGGATCTGAAAACAGCTGATACAGGTGCATTAGAAGCAGAAATGGCATTCAATGCAGGTGCGGATCTGGTAACCGTAATGGGTGCTGTTGATGATTCCACGATCAAAGGTGCAGTAGAAGCTGCAAAAAAAGCCGGTAAACAAGTAGTAGTTGATACGATCGGCGTAAAAGACCGTGTACAACGTGCCAAAGAAGTTACAGCCTTTGGTGTGGCATTTGTTGAGTTGCATGCCGGCCTTGATGAACAGGCTCAGCCGGGTTATAACGTGCAAAAACTTATCGGTGAGGGCCGTGAGGCACAGGTTCCTTTTTCGATTGCCGGTGGTGTAAATCTTGACACGATTAAAGATGTCGTGGCTGCTGGTGCAGCAGTAGCTGTTGCCGGAGGAGCCATCTATGGTGCCCAGGATCCAGCTGCAGCAGCTAAAGCCCTGAAAGAAGCCATCACAGCATAAATCAGAAAGTCGGACTATCCTTCGAAGTCTTCTCTGTACTAACAGGGAAGACTTTATACTGCAAATCTAATCTGCTCAATTTTTAACTGTAGTGAAGAATGATATAAATAGAATATTTAAAGATTTAGAAAATGAAGACATATAATTTTGGTATAGTAGGCCTGGGTGTGATGGGCCGAAATTTATTGCTCAATATGGCGGATCATGGATTTGCTGTGGCCGGGCTGGATATGGATCAGGAGAAGGCCGGTTCATTGCAGAATGAAGCACAGAAAGACCATCAGATTTTTGCAACCGTTGATCCGGAATCCTTTGTTAAATCTCTGGAAAGCCCGAGAGCAATAATGCTCCTTGTTCCTGCGGGTTCTGCTGTTGACGGGGCAATAGGAACTTTACTTCCCTTGCTGGATGAGGGCGATATAATAATCGATGGGGGCAATACCTATTTTTCTGATACCGACAGGAGGTATCAGGAGCTTTCGTCAAAGGGAATCCACTTTTTTGGTATGGGAATCTCAGGTGGTGAGAGCGGGGCCAGAAGGGGGCCGAGTATGATGCCCGGAGGTGATAAGGTAGCTTATGAGCGATTACGCCCCATTTTTGAAGCAATTGCTGCAAAAGTTGATGATGCACCATGCGTTGAATTTTTGGGTAACGGCTCAGCGGGCAACTATGTGAAGATGGTTCATAACGGTATAGAATATGGAATTATGCAGCTTATTGCAGAGACCTATGATATAATGAAGAATGTCTATCATCTGGAGCATGAAGTGATACAGGAATCATTTGAACAGTGGAATAGGGAAGAACTGAATTCCTTTCTCATTGAAATTACCGGAGCTATTCTAAAGCGAAAAGAAGAGAATACTTTCCTGGTGGATCTGATTTCAGACTGGGCTAAATCCAAAGGGACAGGTAAATGGACATCTCAAAATGCAATGGATCTTCAGGTACCCGTGCCTGTGATCGACGCTGCTGTCAATATGCGGGACATGTCCAAATATAAATTGGAAAGGATTAAGGCATCGAAACTGCTGACCTGGCAAAATGCGTCAAAAGTTGATCCTGTTGATCTAGAACATCTGAAGGCCGGTCTTTATTTCGCCATTATTAGCACATACGCACAGGGGCTTGCCCAGCTTAGGATGGCATCTGATACCTATGGTTATGGACTGAATCTGGAGACCGTGTGTAAAATCTGGCGCGGGGGATGTATCATCCGTGCGACACTTCTGGAAGACTTCCGAAAGGCGTTCGCTTTACAGCCGGATCTTGCAAATATTCTGCTTGACAGGGAGATTGCTGCCAAGTTAAATGCATCACAGGCAGGTATCCGGTCCATCATTCGGGATGCCATTCAGAATGGTACACCTGTTTCGGCATGGATGAATGCACTGTCATATTTCGATGCTTACCGTGCAGAAAATTTGCCTACGAACCTTATTCAGGCACAACGGGATTTTTTTGGAGCGCATACTTATGAAAGAACTGATAAGGAAGGCGTATACCATACCCGTTGGGAATCTTAAAATTAAATAAAATGAAAAATAATGATAAAAAGCCAACCTCTATCGTAGTTTTTGGGGCAACAGGAGATTTGGCGAAAAGAAAATTATTTCCTGCATTTTTCAATCTGTTCCTGGAGGGTTGGTTTCCCGAGGAATTTGAAGTTCTTTCACTGGGAAGAACGGAACAGACACAGGAAGAATTCAGGAATTATATCCTTGAAAATATCAGGACATTTTCAAGAATCCAAAAATTCTCCCAGGAACAATGGAATAATTTCAGTGAGAAAATTAAATTTATCAGATTTGATATAACACAGGAGGAATCTTTTATCCGGTTGAAAAATGAACTTGATACCATTGATGTAAACTTGGGGATCAGATCCAACCGTCTGTTTTACCTTTCGGTAGCACCCAGTTTTATTGAAACGGTATCGAATAGCTTAAAAAATGCAGGTCTTACCGAGAATGTTGATCAGGACAGGATGATCATTGAAAAACCTTTTGGCTATGATAAGGCTTCGGCCGTAGCACTCAATAAGCTCCTTTCGCAGACTTTTAAGGAAGTGCAGATCTACCGAATCGATCATTACCTTGGAAAGGAGAATGTACAGAATATCCTGGCTTTCCGTTTTGGAAATACCATTTTTGAACCATTGTGGAATAATAATTATATCGATTCTGTACAGATTACCGTTGCGGAGACTGTCGGCATTGAAGACCGGGGCGGATACTATGATGGGTCGGGTGCTCTCCGTGATATGATCCAGAACCATTTGATGCAGATTCTCTGCATGATTGCCATGGAAGCTCCCGCTGCATTTGAATCGTCAGAGATCAGGGACCGTAAAGTAGATGTGCTCAAAAGTGTCAGAAGGATGAATCTTGAGGATATCGGACATTATACGGTAAGAGCACAGTATATCGAGGGAGAGATTGACGGTAAAAAGAAACCTGGCTATTTGGAAGAACCCGGAGTGAATCCAAACTCAAATACCGAAACATATGTTGCGATGAAGTTTTACATTGACAATGAACGCTGGCGCGGGGTACCGTTCTATATGCGGACGGGCAAGCGCATGCAGGAAAAAAAATCTTCCATCGTGATCAGTTTCAAAGACGTCCCGTGCACGACATTTCGAGATGATCTGAATATTCTGTTCCCCAATAAACTGGTGATCAATATCCAGCCAGAAATGGACGTCAGGCTGTCGTTCATGACCAAAAAACCAGGTCTGGACATGAAGCTGAAACCGGCTGAAATGGTATTCGACTATTTTGAATGTTCATCGGAAACTCCTGAAGCTTATGAAACCTTACTCTTGGATGCTCTTGACGGGGATTCTACTCTTTTTATGCGTTCGGATCAGGTGGAGGAGGCCTGGGATGTTATCTCTAATATTCAGGCCGCCTGGGAAAGCGGAAATTCGCCAAAGATGGACACGTATGCTGCTGGAAGTGCGGGGCCTGCAGCTGCAGATGATTTATTGAAGAGACAGGGGCATCACTGGTTATCTACTTCTGCCGAAAAATTTAAAAAGGAACAAGATGCTTAATATATTTGCGACCACAGAAGAAATTTTCAAAGAAGCTGCAGCGGTTTTTATCAGTTCTGCAAATGAAGCGATTAGGCAGAAAGGATATTTTGCTGTTGCACTGACGGGCGGATCTTCACCGGAAGGCCTGTATAGGTTATTATCGGAAGATCAGTATAAAAACCAGATCGACTGGACCAAAGTACTGATCTTCTGGGGAGATGAAAGGTGGGTGCCACTTGACAATGACCTGAGCAATGCCAGGATGTCCTATGAGCAGCTCTTGGACAGAGTGCCTGTTCGGCCGGTCAATGTCTTTCCCATGTACCGGGACGGTATAACAGCAGAGGATTTTGCTGCTGTATATAATGTATTATTAAAAGAAATGCTGGGAAGTGATGGCAGAATGGATCTCATCCTTCTTGGAATGGGACAAGATGGGCATACTGCCTCGTTGTTTCCGGGAACCGAGGCGTTGGATGAAACAGAAAATTGGGTCACTGCGTATTATCTGGAACAGCAGCAGATGTACAGGATTACACTGACGGCCCCTTTTCTTAACAGGGCACGAAAACTACTCGTGATCTCTTTTGGAGAAACGAAGGCGGAAGCTCTCAAAGAGGTTATCGAGGGACCTTATAACCCCAGAATATACCCGGCACAATTGCTTGCGCCATCTCAGGGAGAATTATTATTTTTGGTAGACAAAAAAGCAGCAAAATATTTGCACGGCACTATTTAATATAAAAAATAAATATGATCACACATCATCTGAAAGATATTCAGCATAATTCTGAAAGGGCAATCACGCCCTTTCATATTTTTGAATTGGACAGGAATGCGCTGGAGGAATATAGGGAACCGCATACAAAAGACCATTTTTGTCTATTATTTGTTAAAAAAGGCAAAATGAAAATGCAGGTAGAGGACCGTCGGTACGATGTGACGGAAAATAACATCTGTGTTATATTTCCTGGACAGCTATCATCAAAAGAACAGATCAGCAGCAACTTTGAGGGCAAGATGATCCTGTTTGATGAAGTGCTGTTCTGTTCGGATATCCTTAAAAATGAGCTGAGTATTTACAATCACAACATTTCTGTCAAACTCAATCATATTGAACTGCCCGTAGCGGAGACCAAGGAAGTAGAGTTGCTGTTGGATCAGATAGAAAAACTATACCATGACCTAACATCGGTAAAGAAAGAACAGGCACGGTTTTACATCAAGATAACGTTACTTAAGCTGGTCGAGTTTGTCCACACGAAGTGGGACAAGAATAAACTGACCAATGAAAATACAAAACTCTATGGGAAATTTTTAGAATTACTGGAGCGGTATTACAAGACAGAACGTACAGTAAGCTGGTATGCGGAAAAATTGCTGATTTCACCCAAAAAATTAAATGAGATCACCAAGAAAACCGCGGGGCTGACCTCGATCGAAACCATCCACGCAAGGATCATGAATGAGATCAAGCAGCTGTTGCTGCTCTCCAGCTATTCCCATAAAGAAATTGCTTTCGAACTTGGCTTCAACTCACCCGCTGCACTTAATAAGTTTGTTAAGGCTAAGCTTGATGAAACACCCACGGACCTGCAGCAGCAATTGGCGCAAATGTATAAGACATAGGTATAAGTTGGTTGCGTGACCGCCGGAGAATTGAACGAGGTTTGTAACATAAATCTTAAACATATGTTACCAACGGTTAATTTAAAAGATACAGCGGCTTTTCAGAAGCTTACGGCACATTTCCAGATGATAAAAGATGTGCAGATCCGCAATTTGTTTATAGAAGATCCCCATCGCTTCTCCACGTTTTCAGTGCAATGGGGCGATGTACTGTTTGATTATTCAAAAAACAGAATTACTGGAGAGACGCTGAACCTTTTGCTGGAGCTGGCAAAAGAGGTGAAACTAGACCAGGCGATTGATAAAATGTTCGCTGGAGACAAGATCAATGCAACGGAGGGCAGGCCTGTTCTGCATACAGCACTGCGCCAGCCAAAAAATGCGGTAATTACTGTTGATGGAGTGAATATCATACCCCAGGTTCATGAAGTACTGGACCAGATGAAAAATTTCACACAGGATGTACTTTCGGGAAGCTGGACCGGATATACGGGAAAGGCGATAACTGATGTTGTCAATATCGGGATCGGTGGGTCAGATCTCGGCCCCGTCATGGTAACGGAGGCTTTAAAAGCATATAAAACGCCTCTGAATCTGCATTTTGTATCGAATGTCGATGGTACGCACATTTCTGAGGTCTTTAAGCATGTTAATCCTGAAACTACACTTTTTCTTATTGCTTCCAAAACATTTACCACCCAGGAAACGATGGCCAATGCCCATAGTGCGCGTTCTTGGCTGCTTGAGGCGGGGGCTGAAATAAAAGATATCGAAAAACATTTTGTTGCGCTGAGTACGAATGAAGCTGAGGTGGAAAAGTTCGGAATCAATACGCGTAATATGTTTGTGTTCTGGGACTGGGTAGGGGGCAGATATTCATTATGGTCCTCAATAGGACTATCCATCAGTCTTGGAATAGGATATGATAATTTCCAGGCGTTATTGGAGGGTGCCCATGAGGCCGACGAGCATTTTCAGCATGTTCCCTTTGAAAAGAACATTCCGGTAATCATGGCTCTTTTGGGGATCTGGTATATCAATTTTTATGGTGCTGAGACCTTGGGTATTTTTGCGTATGATCAATACCTGCACCGTTTTGCGGCCTATTTTCAACAGGGGGATATGGAGAGCAATGGTAAATATATCGACCGTAACGGTCATGTAGTTGATTATCAGACAGGACCTATAGTCTGGGGCGAACCTGGTACCAATGGACAACATGCGTTTTATCAGTTACTTCATCAGGGGACTAAGCTGATACCTTCGGATTTCATCGCGCCTGCTCAGAGTTTAAATCCGCTGGGAGAACATCATAAAATACTATTGTCCAATTTTTTTGCGCAGACCGAAGCACTGATGAACGGAAAGTCAGCGGAGGAAGTGATAACCGAATTGCAGGGATCAGGAAAATCGGCTGATGAAATCGAGCAGCAGCGTAAATACAAGTATTTCAGGGAAACCGTCCGACAAATTCATTTTTGCTGAAAAAGATAACGCCAAAATCATTGGGTAAACTGATCGCTCTTTATGAACATAAAATTTTTGTGCAAGGGGTCATCTGGAACATTTTCAGCTTTGATCAATGGGGTGTTGAACTTGGTAAACAATTAGCTAATGCTATCTTACCTGAACTTCAGGAGGATCACCAGGTTCAGGGCCACGACTCATCTACCAATGGGTTGATCAATCAATATAAGTCCTGGCGCTGATTCAGGATAGGTTTTACTCCGAGTATAAAAAGCAGAAGTAATAAACTTCTGCTTTTTATACTTGATACAGTACGCTATATGCTGTATGTCAGTGATTAAATGTATAAAAATGAATGTTGTGCTCAGTGTAAAGTATTTGATTTTGAATAGAATAACGGTTGTTTTCTGCCTTTTTGTTTTAATTTCAGTTGTTTATTCATAAGGGAGCAAATGTATATCATATAATATTCAATGTATAACATCAGCGTCTGTCATTGCAGTACTTTTGTATAAGAAATTTAAAATAAAATATGAGCAAATTATTTGTTGCCAGCGAAGTATTTCACGGAGCTGGAAGTTTATCAGAATTAAAGAACCTTTCAGGAAAGAAAGCGATCATTGTAACTGGTGGACAATCAATGAAAAGAAGTGGGACCTTAGATAGAGCACTTTCCTATTTAAACGAAGCAGGACTTGAAACTGCTGTTTTTGACGGTGTTGAAGAAGATCCGTCTTCGGAAACAAGTCTTAAGGGAGCTGCAGTGATGCGTGATTTTGAACCGGACTGGATTGTTGGTCTTGGGGGCTGTTCTGCAATCGATGCGGCAAAAATGATGTGGGTCTTCTATGAATATCCCGATGCCGATTTTGAGGCAATGACAAAACCTTTCACTGTTCCGACATTACGCCAGAAGGCTAAATTTGTAGCGATCCCTTCTACAAGTGGTACCGGAACAGAAACAACAGGTCTGGCGGTTATCACTGATAGAGAAAAAGGGGTGAAGTATCCGATCGTTTCTTACGAGCTAACTCCGGATATTGCAATTGTAGATGGAGAAATATGTGCTTCAATGCCGGCTCACATCACATCAAATACGGGGCTGGATGCTTTGACACATTGTGTGGAAGCCTATGTGTCGAATATTGAAGACAACTATGCAGATGTACTGGCAAAAGGAGGTCTGGAAATTGTTTTTCAGAATCTGGAAGAAGCGGTGAATAATCCGGGCAATATCAAGGCTCGTCAAAACATGCACGATGCTTCATTTATGGGAGGTTTAGCTTTTAATAATGCATGGTTGGGTATTGTACACTCATTATCGCATCAAGTTGGTGCCCTTTATGGTATTCCCCATGGTGCAGCCAACGCGATATTCCTTCCAAATGTGATCCGTTACAATCAGACAGCAACAAACAGATACCCTGATCTGGCCAAAATTGTTGGCAGGACATCAGCAGAGGAGCTGGCTCAGGAAATTGAGAAACTTAGAGCGTCCGTCAACAACATAGGTTCACTTAAAGCATTCGGTATTTCCCGTGAAGACTGGGAGAAAAATCTGGATTTCATCAGCAAAAATGCTTTAGAAGATCCATGTACAGGTTTCAATCCGCGTAAACCGACTTTACAGGACCTAAAAGATCTTTACAATGCTTCTTTTGAAGGCAATATCTATCAGAATTAGACCAGTTTGATGAAGAAAGTGGTTTACCCTTTAATTTAGGGTGGATCACTTTCCTCCGTTTGGTATTTTGGAACTATATTTATTAAATTGGAATCGGAAATTCTTATTTTGAATTCATATGTGTCCTAAATAAATT
>NZ_DDKA01000008.1:12613-109389 GCF_002339225.1 Sphingobacterium sp. UBA2610 | reverse complement strand
TGCCTTTTTGAGACAGCCTCTTAATATCTTATCACAGTATGCCCCTGTCTAAAGCAGAATCTTACGACTTACCGCTTTATCGATGGTAATATATCCCGGATAGAATACCGACTGCCCTGCGATATTGATAGAAGGTTTCACTTTTAACGTAAATATTCCCTTTTTATTCTCATCGCTCGACATTAAAAAATCCTGCAGGTCCGAATTCTTCAACAAATCATAGATATTGGTCGCTATACGCACATTGGCTACGGTAGATTCTCCGGGCTCTATTTGTAATGATTGATTGACAATCCCTTCCACAAGCTGCTGTCCACCATAAAGAATGATATACTGAAACTTATTAATGGCTGCCTTTTTGAGCGTCGGGTTGTCTATTTTAAGCCGGATAACTGCATTCAATGGAATATCTTTCCGCAAATAGGCCAACGCCAGGCTCGGCACTGCTCCCAGGTCGATTTGATTATTCTTGATCAGTCGTTGCAATGATGTTCCGGCCAACCGAATACTATCTACCGATTCCACATCGAACTTACATTTCGCCAAATTCTCGATCTGTGCCTTTTGTCGATTCACGCCGCAGCCGGCGATAAACAAACCCAGCAGAACCAAACATCCAAATAAAATTTTCTTGCTCATAATCCCTATTTTCCTCCAAATTTATATAAAACTCCCAGTGTAAACAATGGGTACCCTGCTTTTAAATAGGTATTACTTTTAAAACCAAATACCATACCGTTCGTATATTGCAGCTTCCATCCTTTCCCTAAGCCCATCATTGTATAAAATACAGGTTCAATAAGCATATTGTCTTCTTTCTCTGCCGGAAGACCATCAATAGCGAAATTCTTCATCCGCATATTGCTCAACCGAATGATGGTACCGTAATCGATATCGTGCCGGTTGCCAAACAACTTTAGGGCATCCTTTTTCTCCGATGAAAAGTTTACCTGCACAAACACCTTTTCAAAATCCATATCCTTCGTTTCCACAATAGCTTGTCCCATCGTCGACGAACGCTTATCAACCACACTGGTATTGCCTAGCCCATACCCCCCGTAAACCTCAAACACACGATTATTTTTCCGACCAAAACGTGTATAATAGCCAATCCCCGCTTCGCCCATCTTTTGCGCATAGTCTTTGATATTGGATTTATTATCCACATATGAACCATTGGCGATGACAGCTACATGATCGGTTACGGCTACCCCCAGGTTGGCCGATACATTAGCCTTTATATTGATATTACCGGAAACATATACCTCCCCAGCTTCTGTAAACATCGGTGCTGAAGGCACATTGGGCATGTAAATCGAACTACAGGAATAAAATGAACAGGCAAATAACCCGGCACACAAACCATATCCAAACTTGTTGTATTTCATATGTAAGTATTTATTCAATCGTGCTTGCATCCAATGGTATTCCGGAATGTTTCGCCTATTGTCTTAAAAACACCTATCCTTTATAAAAATTGTACCAAAGCTTTACATTTAACAGAAAATAACAATTTAAAAAAAAACAAAACCTTAACGCACTCATTACCAACTCCGATAAAATACCGAGGCAGCAGCGCTGCGGGCTAACGATATTGCGAACAGTCGCTCTGTGGAACGAAAGTGCAGCAAGTAGCATCCGCTTTCGTTCCTATTGTCCAAGGGCAGATCCGCCGGAGAACAGACAAACAAAAAAAGGCATCAATTTCTTGATGCCTTTCCAATATTGTTGCAAAACCTTACGCTTGTTCTGTAGGAACTACAGATACATAAGATTTATTGTTAGCTTTTTTACGGAAAACTACTTTACCGTCTACTAAAGCGAACAATGTGTGGTCTTTACCAATACCAACATTTGTGTCAGGATTGTGTTGTGTACCGCGTTGGCGTACGATGATGTTACCAGCGATTGCTTGTTGACCACCGAAGATTTTGATACCTAAACGCTTGCTATGTGACTCACGGCCGTTCTTAGAACTACCCGCACCTTTTTTGTGTGCCATTTCTTTATCTTAATTTAAGACTATTTGTCTGATTAAAAATTCAATTATAACGTAATACCAGTGATCTGGATTTTAGAAAATTGTTGACGGTGACCGTTTTTCTTTTTGTAGCCTTTACGACGTTTTTTCTTGAAAACGATAACTTTATCGCCTTTTAAATGAGACAAAATTTTAGCCGAAACTTTTGCACCAGCAACGCTAGGTGTACCAATGGTAAATTTACCACCGTCTTCTGCTAACAATACATTGTCAAATTCAATACTAGCGCCTTCATCTCCTTGTAAACGGTGTACAAAAAGGAACTGGTCTTTTGCAACCTTAAATTGCTGTCCTGCTATATTTACTATTGCGTACATTGTTAATTAATTAAATGTGTTATTAAATGAAGGGCAAAAGTAATCAGTTTTTATCATAATTCAAAGACAAATTTACTTTTTCGTTTCCATTTAAACGTTATCAGTTGAACAACATGACCTTAATCCGTATTAGGACAACGCTGTTCACGCCTGTTTCCGCTTACCAAACCAAAATTCTTTTCTCCGGTGCCACATACATTTTTGCTGTAGGCTGTACATTAAATGCTTTATAGAAAGCCTCCATATTGTATACGGGACCATTTACCCGAAATTGTTCGGGGCTATGTGGATCAACTTTTAAACGTAGCCGCATGCGCTCATCGCTGCTCTTTACGCGCCACACTTGCGCAAAACTCAGGAAGAAACGTTGATCTGGAGTAAAACCATCAATCTTGTCCTGCCCCTGCCCTTGTTTGGTTAATTTAAAGGCATCATAGGCAATATTTAAACCGCCGATATCCGCCAGGTTTTCACCTAAAGTAAGCTCACCGTTTACATGTTGATTGTCCAACAGTGTAAAACCACCATATAACTTCGCTACCTGATTAGCGCGTTCCGTAAACTGTTTCGCATCCACGGCAGTCCACCAATCGTTCAAGTTACCGTCTTTATCATATTGGCGCCCCTGATCATCAAAACCATGTGTCATCTCGTGTCCGATAACGGCACCGATAGCGCCATAATTGATTGCATCGTCCGCGTTGGCATCAAAGAAGGGGAACTGCAAGATGCCGGCCGGAAATACAATCTCATTATACGGTGGATTGTAATAGGCATTCACCGTAGGTGTTGTCATCAGCCATTCTGCCTTGTCAACCGGTTTACCAATTTTACCCACCATTTCTTTATAAGCATGCTTTGCAGCAGACTGCAAATTGGCATAGTAGGTATCTTTGGCGACTTCCACATCACTATAATCTTTCCACTTCTCCGGGTAGCCGATTTTTTTGGTGAAGGCTTCCAATTTTTCAATCGCTTTCTTTTTGGTTTCAGGCGTCATCCAGTCCAATTTCTCAATGCGGTTCTTGTAGACTTTCTGCAAATTGTCGACTAATTCGAGCATTCGTTTTTTTGCTTCGGGCTTGAAGTATTCATCCACATACAACTTGCCCACAATCTCGCCAAGATTCTCGTCCGCCGAATTCACCATCAGCTTCCACCGCTCTTTCTCCTGCTTCTGACCATTCAGGGTTTTCCCGAATAATTCAAACTTGGCCTCCCGGAAACCTTTGCTCAGTGCCGTCGCAGAAGCATTCGCTAAATCTGCTTTTAGTTTTGTCTTCCAGCTATCTAAGGACTGCGACTTCAACAAATTATTTAAAGCAAGGTAAAATTTGGGCTGCTGTACCAAAATCGTGTCGGTCATCACATCCAAGCGTTGCAGAATATCTTTCCAGTTGAGGTTTGGCGTTTGCTTCTGAAATTCCTGTACCGCAAATTTGTGGTAGTTTTTAATGGGATCCCGCAATTCTACAGGTGTGGCATGCGATTTGGCAATTTCTGTTTCTAGGCGTAGCACTTCCTCAGCCGACTTTTGGGCATTTGCCCCTTCACCGATCAGTCCGAATAACTTGACCAGATACGCGACATAGGCCTCCCGGATCTTCTTCGCTTTCTCATCCTGATCTAAATAATAACTTGCTTCAGGCAGGTTGAGTCCCCCCTGAAAAAATTGCAATGCATTCTTAGTGCTGATCCGGTCATCCGCGGCGACATAAAAGGTAAAAAGATCACCATCGCCCTCCTTAAATCCATCTGCAGCATACGCAATCAATTCATCAATACTTTTCAATCCATTGATTTTTTGAATGGCCCCTTCGATCGGTTTCGCACCCAATTTATCGATCGTCACCGTATCCATACCACTCGCATAGAAATCGCCAGCCTTTTGCTGATCTGAACCTTTTTTGTTGTCGGACTTTGCGGCCCCTTCCAAAATAGATTTCAGGTTTGCCAGATTTTCGTCGGCGAGCACATAAAAGGAGCCCCATCCTGTTTCCGATGCCGGGATCTGCGTATTTTTCATCCAGCTTCCATTCGCATATTGGAAGAAATTATCTCCTGGATTCACCGTCGTATCCATACCTGAGACATCAAAAAAATTTGTGCGGACCTCCTGAGCAGTATCGCTTTTCTTATTTGACTGACATGACATCATCATTAAGACCATGGATAGCGTCCCCCATTTGACTTTTTGTATCATATTTTAAGAGATTAAAAGCGTATTTAAATTTTACTTCAAAAGTTTCACTTCGTACAGATCCTTCCGCCTATCCTTCTTCACTTTAACAGTACCATACTCATGTAGGTCGCGCAGCGCATACAGATCAACGTCGGCAATAAGCACCATCTCCGCATTCGGTGTCGCCTCGGCTTTGATGGCATTATTGGGAAAAGCAAAGTCTGAAGGAGTAAAAACGGCGGACTGCGAATATTGTATATCCATATTATTCACACGCGGCAAATTACCCACAGAGCCAGCAATAGCCACATAACATTCATTTTCTATCGCCCTGGCCTGCGCGCAGGTACGCACCCGGATGTACCCGTTTTGGGTATCCGTCATAAAGGGCACAAATAGAATCTGCATGCCCTGATCGGCCAAAATACGGCTCAGTTCAGGAAACTCGACATCGTAACAGATCAACAGCCCTACTTTACCACAATCGGTGTCAAATACTTTCACTTCACTACCACCCACCATACCATAGTATTTAAATTCATTTGGCGTGATATGAATTTTTTTAAACTCATCCAGCTTACCGTTGCGATGACAGAGGTAGGAAACATTGTAGAGTTTTTTGTTTTCCATCAATGGCATGGAACCCGCAATGATATTAACGTTGTAGGATACAGCAAACTGTTGAATGCGGTCGATAATCTCGGAGGTATGCTGCGCAAGCCTTTCCATCGCCAGGCGCTCGGGAAGATCGTTATAAGGGCTCATGAGCGGCGTATTGAAAAATTCCGGAAACATGATAAAATCTGTTCCATAATCACTCACGGTATCCACAAAAAACTCGATCTGATCATAAAATGCCTCCAGATTATCAAACAAGCGCATCTGCCATTGCACCAGCCCCAAACGGATCGTCTGCTTGGTGGTCGAAATGGACCGTGTCTCTGACTCATAATAAATATTATTCCATTCCAACAGGGTAGCAAACTCCATCGATTCAGCATCTTCAGGCAGATAATGCTTGAGTATTTTTTTGACATGAAAATCATTTGAAAGCTGAAAGGTCAGCGTCGGATCATAGATCTCCTTGCGTTTGACTTTCTCGATGTAAACCCGCGGACTCATTTTATCCGCATAGTTATGGTAATTGGGAATACGGCCCCCGGCAACAATACATTTGAGGTTCATCTGTTCACACAGCTCCTTACGCGCATCATAGAGACGCCGGCCGAGACGTAACGCCCGATGTGCCGGATGAACAAACACTTCTATCCCGTAAAGGGTGTCTCCATCATCACTATGCTTGGTAAACTTACCGTCATCGATAATCTCATAATAGCTATCGTAAATATTATTCTTTTTTGAATTCAGGATAATGGACAAGGCACAGGCAACGACATGTCCATCAATCTCCACACATAATTGCCCTTCGGGAAATATATCAATCAAATCCTGAATATTTTCCTTTGACCAGGTCTCACCTGCACCATCATAAGCCTGTTCCATCGATCGTTTCAAATCAACATAATCCTTCTTTGTCAAGTTCCGCACTTGAATATCCATATAAATCTCCTTTTTGAATTAGTTATCTAAATTTAGTAAAAGTAAATGCCAAGTCCAAAACTAACAATAGCCCACAGGCGAATATCAGATGGCATCCAACTTTATATTTTAGACAGTGCTTACTCAGTGATTGTTCAGTGCTCGTTCAGTGCTTGCTCAGTGTAGACTGAATATGCACTGACTTATTACTGTCTAAACATTGATTAAGAAATATTAATAGGCACTACCTGATATGCAGATGTTTCAATTTTAATTAGATCTTGATGATCTTATCCCTTAACAGGTAGTTAGGGCAATCGTTTTTTTCGTACATGAACCCAATTGGAGCATCGGAAAGACTTTGCTGAAATCAAGGACATAAAAAAAGCGCCAATGTTCAATTGGCGCTTTTGATATCTCAATGATAGCTGCAATCAACTATGCTTGACCTTGTGGCGTTCCAAAAGGGAATGCAACTGTAGGATCACCACCTTGTTGAGGTTGTTCAGCAACACCTAAGTCCATTTTAATTGGGCCATTTAATGCTTCGAAACGGTTCACGTTATCAACCAATGCACCTAACAAGCGTTTTGCATGCTCTGGAGTCAAAACGATTCTTGATTTCACTTTTGCTTTTGGCACTCCTGGCATCACACGGATAAAGTCAACCACAAATTCAGTATTAGAGTGAGTGATAATCGCAAGATTTGAGTAGGTTCCTTCTGCTACTTCTTCTGTCAACTCGATGCTCAATTCGTTTTGATTTTGGTTATTTTCCATAATAATTCTAATGATAAGTTAATATATTCTTAAATTCTACTTTGTAAATGTTCTAAAATCTTGTCCGTTCTCAATATTCAATAATGTTTCGTAGATCAACCGGATCACGTTATCCACATCTTCCTTGTGCACCATCTCCACTGTTGTGTGCATATAACGGAGTGGTAAAGAAATCAACGCAGACGGTACACCACCATTGCTATAGGCAAATGCATCCGTATCAGTTCCTGTAAAACGAGAAGAAGCCTGACGCTGGAAAGGAATATTATTCTTCTCAGCAACTTTAACCAACAGTTTATTCAGATTAATCTGAACCGCTGGAGCGTAGGACAATACCGGACCTTTCCCTGAAAATAGATCGCCCTGCGTGATCTTATTGATCATCGGAGTTTGCGTATCATGTGTCACATCAGTTACGATGGCGACATTCGGTTTGATACGATCTGCAATCATTTCGGCACCGCGTAAACCAATCTCTTCTTGCACCGAATTTACGATATATAATCCAAATGGCAATTTCTTTTTATTCTCTTTTAGCAAACGAGCAACCTCAGCGATCATAAAACCACCGGCACGATTGTCCATAGCCCGCCCAACATAATAACGGTCGTTAAGGATAGAGAATGTATCTTCGTATGTAATGACACAACCGACATGTATTCCCAAGGCTTCAACCTCTTCTTTGGTACTACAGCCACAGTCCAAAAAGATATTTTTCAGCGAAGGATTTTCTTCTTTCTCTCCCGAACGCGTATGAATTGCCGGCCAGCCGAATACAGCTTTGACAATGCCCTTTTCCGTATGAATATTCACGCGCTTAGACGGCGCAATCTGGTGATCTGAACCACCGTTACGTATTACATAGATCAGTCCGTCTTTGGTAATGTAATTGACAAACCAAGAAATCTCATCCGCATGAGCCTCTATAACGACCTTATACTCCGCTTTTGGATTGATTACCCCTACAGCTGTACCGTAGTTGTCAACGAATGTATCATCAACATAAGGCTTCAAATAATCCAACCACAGGCGCTGTCCTTCCCACTCAAATCCTGTAGGAGAAGCATTATTGATATATTTCTCAAAAAATGAAAGCGAATCTTTCGTCACAACCGCGTCGTGCTTCGGCTCTTTTTTCTTGTTTTTTTCTGCCATCTTTTCCTTTTCTATTTACTTTCGTCAAAATATGAAAATTTCAATGAAATGCAAAAGTAAAAATGTTTTTTGAAATATTGTTTGCGCAATTTATTTTAGGTTATACGCTCCTCTTTAAGTAAAAAGGATCCGCAAAAGACAATATTTTGTTCACGATGAATGAATTAGATCCGCAGCCCAATGATATTCTGCTTAAAAACAAATTGTAGGAATAAAAAAATGAGATTAAAGCTTATCTTTACTTCAAAGTAATTTAAAAAGCTATAAAATTTATGAATTCAATATTAAGTGCAATACATTGGAATATTGACCCCGAAATGTTCAACTTTGGCGCTTTTGCCCTTCGCTATTATGCCTTATGCTGGTTGTTAGCGTTTTTTGTTTCATACGTAATGATGTTACGTATATTCAAAAAGGAAGGCCGCACACAAGAACAGTTGGATCAGCTTTCAATTTATATTTTTCTGGGCACTTTGATCGGAGCACGATTAGGACACTGCCTATTTTACGATTTTGACTATTACAAAGATCATATACTTGAAATCTTTCTGCCATTCAAATGGGATAAAACAGGATTTCATATCACTGGTTTTGCAGGTTTGGCTTCTCACGGTGGCGCCATTGGAATTATCCTCGCACTCTATTTATTCTGCAGAAAAACAAAAACTGATTTTCTGTGGTTAGCGGACCGATTGGTCGTTGTAGTCCCTATTGCCGGTGCACTTATCCGTATCGGAAATTTCTTCAATTCCGAAATTATTGGCACACCTACAGATCTACCCTGGGCTATCGTGTTCGAACGTGTAGACAATGTACCACGCCACCCAGGGCAGCTTTATGAAGCAATCGCCTATATTTTGATCTTCATTATCATTGGCTCCCTATTCAAATCAAATCCCAATCGCCAAAAAGGCCAATTATTTGGCATATTCATGGTCCTATTATTTGGTGCACGCATGGTCTTGGAACATTTTAAAATTGACCAAGAACCTTTCGAGCAAAGTATGGCTTTAAATATGGGCCAATTACTGAGTATACCTTTTATTCTGGTAGGCTTCTACTTTATCTTCCGGAAAACCAAAGCTTAAAACAGGAGACATTGTTTTTGTTTGCTAATACAAGATTTTACAGGCATCTTTTCTACAAAAGATGCCTTGTTTTTTTTCTATACCTGCAAAGATTACTATATTAGGCTTCAATAAACAATATATCTTTTTACAACAAGAAACTTAAGCCTAAAATGAGTCTAACACAAGCTGCATCTGTCGAAGCAAATGAGAAGATGCTTCAATACAATGGTCAATATGGAGAATTTGGCGGATCTTACATCCCACCAGTATTGGAAGAGCAATTGAATAAACTGGCTGCTTTTTTCGATAGTCATGTCCAAAAAGAAGAATTCCAGAAAGAGTTTATTGCGATCTTAAAACATTATGTCGGTCGCCCCTCACCTTTATATTACGCGAAGAATTTAAGCGAACACGTAGGTTCCAAAATCTATTTGAAGCGGGAAGATTTAAACCATACAGGTTCCCACAAGATAAACAACTGTATCGGTCAAATTCTTTTGGCTAAACAAATGGGAGCTACAGAGATCATTGCCGAAACTGGCGCCGGTCAACATGGTGTTGCAACAGCAACAGCAGCAGCATTGTTAAACATCCCCTGTAAAGTATTTATGGGCGAAATCGATGCTGCGCGGCAGGCCCTGAACGTCAAACGCATGGAATTGTTGGGTGCCGAGGTTGTAACGACCAACTTAGGTAGCCGTACATTGAAGGATGCCGTAGACGCGGCCTTGATGTATTACGTCGAAAATCCCACATCCTATTATCTGCTGGGATCGCATGTTGGCCCACATCCCTATCCAAAAATGGTCGGCTATTTTCAAAGCGTTATCGGTAAAGAAGCACGCCAGCAGATCCTTGATCAGGAAGGGCGCCTTCCCGACAGCATCTTTGCCTGTGTAGGTGGCGGGTCAAATGCGATTGGCTTATTTTCGGGTTTTCTCGATGATCATGCCGTCGAAATTCATGGTGGTGAAGGTGGTGGCACCGGGACTTATCCAAAAACAGCAGCGACACTTTCTTTTGGTAAACCAACTGTATTCCAGGGGACATTTTCATACTGTCTGGTCGATGATGAAGGTAATCCGATCCCCTCAACCTCGGTATCTGCAGGCCTTGATTACCCGGGGATATCGCCGCAACATGCCCAGCTAAAAGATAGCAATCGTGCAAACTATCATCCCGTGACTGACACCGAGGCGATTGATGCCTACAAGTTGCTTTCCCGACTGGAAGGTATTATTCCGGCCATTGAATCGTCTCATGCTGTTGCCCTTGCGGTGAAATTGCTCAAAGACAAAAACCAAGTCGCTATTGTGAACCTTTCGGGACGTGGCGACAAGGATGTTGACCGCGAATTCTAGACGGTAACATCAAAATACATGAGTAGACCGAGTGCCGAGCCCTAGGTTATGCACTCGGTCTAAACATTTTATCCATTAGCTAACGATCGCCAAGATGAAACGACCTAGAAAACGTCGAATAGTTTTAAAAACAGTCATCAGCCTCCTCGTCTTACTTTGCCTGGGCCTGATAGGTTATAATCTTTATCCCGAACCAACGTTGGATCGGCATGCGAAAGTGGACAAACTGACTGTCTATAAATCTAAAAGGACACTATTGGCCTATAGCAAGGGAAAGCTCCTAAAATCATATCGTATTTCACTAGGCGGTCAACCTGTGGGCGACAAAGAATTTGAAGGTGATTTAAAAACACCCGAGGGTCTTTATACGATCAACGATAAAAATCCATATAGCGACTATCACAAAAACCTAGGTGTCTCCTATCCGAATGAACAAGATATCGCCCATGCCAAAAGTTTAGGAAAAGATGCCGGTGGCGACATCAAGATCCACGGACTCCGAAACGGACTAGGCTTTATCGGTAAACTGCAACGCCACATGGACTGGACTTTCGGTTGTATGGCACTTACAAACTCGGAGATTGACGAGCTTTTTGACGCTGTTCCAATAGGCACAATTATTGAAATAAAGCCCTAGCGGAAATAAAGCCTTGACTGAAATAAAGCTTAGCATCCGTCCCTTTACACTCATCTGTAGGCGATCTAACCCTTCCGTCCTATTTTTCCCCACTGCCTATTTTCAAAATACTACAAGATAAACCCTAAATATTACAACCCCATGTCTAATAAATTAGCGATTTTTGAGTTTACATGAGTAACTTGTATTTAAAATAATTCTTATGAAACTTGCAATAAAGAATATGGTATGCAATAGATGCATAATGGTTGTTGAAAATGAACTGGCGAAGCTCAATCTCCATGTTAAGCATATTTCTTTGGGCCAGGTGGAAATTGAAGAAGAACTGACCAAAGCGGAGAGCAAGCAACTTGCTGAAAATTTTTCGGAACTTGGGTTTGAACTTATTGACGATAAAAGAACCGTCATCATCGAACAGGTAAAACATGTGGTGTTGGATCTCATCCGTAATCAACATAACGACACCAGCCTTAATCTTTCCGAAATCATCAGCAAGAAAGTGCACCATGATTACAACTACATCTCCAATCTATTTTCGGATGTTGAAGGGATCACCATCGAAAAATACTTCATCGGCCAGAAAATTGAATATGTCAAAGAGTTATTGGTTTACGATGAGCTGACATTAAGTGAGATTGCCTATAAACTCAATTACTCCAGTGTTGCCTATTTAAGTAATCAATTCAAAAAAGTAACCGGATTGACGCCAAGCCACTTTAAACAGATCAAAGACAATAAACGTAAGCCGCTCGATAAAATCAACGAGTAAAGGCGTGGAACGACAAAAGCAAGCTTCATAGCAGCCTCGGCCGCCAGGATTAGAAAACAGACAAAAAACAGAAGCAACTGGTCAAAGAAAAGAAGCAGCAGGCCAAATGAAGAAGTGACAAATCAAAGAAAAGAAGCAGCTGCCCAAAGAAGAGCAGGTCAAAAAAGCAACTGGTCAACAAAAAGAACAGCAGGTCAAAAAAGAAAAGGCTTCCGAGCGGAAGCCTTTCTTTTAAAATTGCCCTTTCAAATTAGCAACCCTTATCTTGAATATCTCTAATTCTTTTTGTTGTTGATTGATAAAAGAATTCTCCTCCAGTTTTCCGACCACAATATCACGTTCTTCATCATTGGCATAGACCATGTTTTTGAACTGATTTTTGTAGTCTTTGGCCCGGGATTTATAAATCTGTTCACCAATCCAGATCCGGTGCCCAAGCGCCTGATCCAACAAAGATACAATTTTATCTGTTGATAAAACCATACCTTCCAAATTTAAGACTTCGATTAAAGACAAGAGTGCATGTTCACGTTTATCTAGGGGGTAATCTTTACTTTTATCATGATAGAATTCATGAATATCATCCCACGAATCTATCTTTTTTGATTTGATATCATCTAAGAAAGTGTGCAGGGCATTGCTTTCGATCAGCTGTCCACCGATATTCTCCCAGTTCGTACGCGATCGACCCGTTAAGGAGGCCATAATATCCTGCAGTGACATACCTTCCTCGAGGGCATCCATCAGGTGCAGTACACCATAATACTTAATAAACGAACGATATAAGTGATAAGCCTCGCCAACCTTCTGAATAACAGTCGGTCTGCGTGAATTTTCGGCTCCTTGCAACACGATGGTCTGATCTTTTAGGTCCATGTTGTTGGCAAGCAGTGCCCGACCGGCAACAATACGTTCGCGCTCATCCTTCCCTGCTGCAGTGTGAAGGCTGTCTGCAACGGCCAAGGCCAGCATATCCATCCCTTCAAACATTTCATTCACCGTATCCGGAGCCAACATATCGTATTCAAAATATTGATTTTTGAAATGTCGATTGTCCCGCGCCGCATACTTATTCGCATTTCGTACCAATGCATACATATTGTACATGAACCAATACCCCGGAATCAGGACCAGTTGATCATGTTGTACGTCATTGCTTACTAAGGTGAAAGGTAGCTTAATATCCAGTTCATGCAGAAAATCCCCTTTTACAATCAGGCAATACGATGCAAATCTGGAGTTGTGTTTTAGACTGACACAGAGTCCGGGCCAAAAACCACGTCCCGCGATAATTTCACCATCCGCAGCTCTGGAGTTGTGATTCGATCCTACGGTTGCTCCAGCAGCCATGTTACTTTGGCCCATCACCAATGCCGCACATAAAAACGAGTTGTTATGGTGCTGTTCATGGGCTGGAAAAATCAGGGAATTTAATACTTCACAACAGGAAATTGTCGAGTTGTCACCCAAATAAGAGTTGATCAAGCGCGCACCATATTTCAATTGCGAATAGGAAGCCAAGATAAAACGTACGGCTTTAACGCCATAAAATATACGACAGCCATAGCCAATAATTCCATTAACAAGCTCACAGCCTTCACCGATCTGCGTATACGATTCCTGCGAGGAATTGACGGTTACATTTTTCAGCTTGCTGACCCCTTTGATATAAACATCAGTCCCAATCTTGACATTCTTGATCGTTAACGTATTTTTGATGACACAACGGTCGCCAATTTGGCTGTAATAGCCGCGTTGACTTCCAAATTTTTGATCCGTAAGTTCTCCAAATCGCTGCTGTAAAGCATGATCATGCCGATTGCGGGTCCAAAGGTATACATCTGCAGCCTGCATGCCATCAAAAGGGTAAACCGAGCGGGCACCATTTTCGTTGCAGAGCTCCAGCTCGATCCGTTTCTCCGACTCTTCACCGTCACGGAGGATGCCATTACCAAACTTGGCTGTACTACCGGTCTCCATTTCCTTGATCTGGCTCAACAGCACTTCATTGCCAACAATAAAGTAGGACAAGTAGCCCACATAATGAACAGCAACATCGTCACCAAAGTCCGAGCTGATGATCGTCGAATGGTACAGGCCAATGGGCAGCTGCAAATTGCGGTAATCCAGGTAACTCGGACTCAAATTGCCGATACGGACCAGACCATAGAACTTACAGTGCTGCACCTGATTCGGATCGAAGACTGCCGATACTTTGACCTTGGTCCAGTCGCTTGACCAGTTACCGTTATGAATCAACTGTTGAATCTCCGTTTCCGTCAGATCGCGGTAGTCATTACGCGGGTTTTGCTGAAAGCGCAGGGTATATTCATCTTGTCCTGCTGGAATAAATTCATCTGGGATAAATCCATAGCCCAGCTGTTCCAAAGGTTTCTTCTTCAATACACTCATAGGCCTCCTTACTCTACAGTTACCGACTTCGCCAGGTTACGTGGTTTGTCCACATCCAATCCGAGTTCTACACCAATATAATACGATAGCAGTTGCAATGGTACAACCGAAATCAATGGCGCAATAATCTCATCTGCCTCCGGAATTTCCATAAAATCATCGGATAGATTTTCAGAAACGGTATCGCCCTTGGTAACCACCGATATGATCTTTCCCTTACGTGCTTTGATCTCCTGAATATTTGAAACAATCTTCTCGTGATAAGCATCTTTTGTAGCGATAAAAACAACAGGCAAGTTCTCATCAACCAATGCGATCGGTCCATGTTTCATCTCTGCTGCAGGGTAACCTTCGGCATGGATATAGGAAATTTCCTTGAGTTTAAGCGCACCTTCCAGGGCAACCGGGAAATTGTATCCCCTACCCAAGAAAAGAAAGTCGCGGGCATCTTTGTACTTTTTGGCAATGGTTTTAATTTTATCAACCTGCGTATCCAAAATCCACTCCACCTTTTCAGGCACTTCATTTAATTCCTTTGCGAGTTTTTGATAACGCTCTTCACTGATGGAGCCTCTTAAAGAAGCAATCTTTAAGGCAATCAGGTTCAATACAGTCAACTGTGCTGTAAATGCTTTTGTACTTGCTACGCCGATTTCTGGTCCAGCATGGGTATAGGCACCTGCATCCGAAAGTCGGGCGATAGAAGATCCAACAACATTGACCACACCCAATATAATAGCACCCTGTTTTTTTGCATTTTCCAACGCAACTAATGTATCAGCCGTTTCACCACTTTGGGAAATCGCCAGGATCACATCTCCCGGATGAATAACCGGATTACGGTAGCGGAATTCCGACGCATATTCAACTTCTACATTTATGCGGCACAATTCCTCAATAACATATTCTGCAATAAGCCCGGCATGCCAGCTGGTACCGCAGGCAACAATTACAATGCGATTGGTGTTGCTGATCTCATTGGCAAATTTTTCAATGCCGCTCAGTGTAATCTGATGGGATTGCAGATCCAAACGTCCACGCATCGAGTCAAAGATCGTTTGCGGTTGCTCAAAGATCTCTTTCAACATAAAGTGATCAAAGCCCCCTTTTTCAATAGCTGACAGTTCCAGATCCAATTTTTGGATATAAGGTGTGATGCGCTCATTACCCAGATTTTTAAGGATCAGCTCCTCTGGTGTGATAATGGCCAGTTCATAGTCATTGATGTAAACAACTTCTTTGGTATACGCTAACATCGGGGAAGCATCTGAACCCAAAAAATGCTCATTTTTACCGATACCAATTACCAAAGGACTTCCCTTACGTGCTGCAATAATACGATCCGGATGACCTGCTTCCAATACGAGGATTACATAGGCCCCGACGACCCGTTTCAAAGCAATACGGATCGCTTCTTCTAACGAGCATTCATTCTGCGATTGGATTTCTTCGATAAAGTTGACCAGAACCTCTGTATCAGTATCACTTTTAAACGTATAACCTTTATTTATTAATTCTGATTTTAAGGAAGCATAGTTTTCAATGATGCCATTATGAATCATCGCGATGCGTCCGCTATTGGAATAATGCGGATGTGCATTCCGATCAGAAGGTTCACCATGGGTAGCCCAACGGGTGTGGCCTATCCCTGTGGTCGACTGTAGATCTTTTCCGTACACAAACTCTTCCAAGTTTGCGACTTTACCTGTTTTTTTGTAAACATCGATCTGCTCACCTTTATGCAATGCCACTCCAGCACTGTCATAACCACGGTATTCTAACTTTTGTAATCCGTCAATGACGATACCATACGCCTGACGATAACCTGTGTATCCTACAATTCCACACATGTATGTCTCAATTTTAAGTGTATATTTTGTTAATGCGCCGCAATGTAATAAAAAATATTTACGCAATCGATTGATTAACCTAAAATTAACACAAAAAAGGCGGCTAATGTTTTATTAGCCGCCTTTTTCTATTGTAAAATGTATTATTTTTTAATGTTCTGCCACGTCGACATGGTCATAATCTTCCTTCATCAAGGCTTCATAATTTGTCTTTTCTTTCTTTCCAAAACGACGTTGAAGACTGTCAAATATGGAGTACACCACCGGTACAACAACCAAGGTTAAAAATAAAGAAGATAACAAACCACCAATGATAACGATCGCCAGACCTCTATTCATATCGGCACCGTCTCCAGTAGCGATTGCGATAGGAATCATACCAAATACCATGGCAATTGTCGTCATCAAAATCGGACGAAGACGCGCGTGATTGGCTGCCACCAACGCATCGTGTGTATTATCGCCAGCTTCCTTACGATGGTTGGCAAAGTCAACCAGCATGATCGCATTTTTGGCCACCAGACCAATTAACATGATGATACCCAAAATCGTAAATATATTCAAGGTCTGATTTCCCAGCGCCAAGAACAATAGGGCTCCGATAAACGACAATGGAATCGAGAACAAGACCACAAATGGTGTGATAAAACTATCGTATAAAGCAACCATTACCAAGTATACTAGGATAATAGATGCCAATAAGGCAATACCCAAAGTACCAAAACCTTCGGTTTGGTTTTCCATATTACCACCCCAGATAAAGACGATACCCGGTTTACGCGGCAGTTTTTCAAACTGTGCCTGCCACTCTTGTGCTACGGTACCCATTGGTCTACCGATTGCCTGTCCCTGAATGGATACTGCCGGCGACTTGTCGCGACGTTCCAACAACGTAGGTCCCGAACCAAAAGTTACATTGGCAAATTGATCCAAAGAAATAGAGGCACCCTGATTATTGATAAATTTCAGATCACGTACGTTGTCGATATTGGCACGACCATTTTCCGCATAGCGGATATTGATATCGTACTCGTTATCACCCGCTCTGTATTTGTTATCCGTATTTCCTGAAAATGCCGTCTGCATTGTCATCCCCACAGTAGAGACATTCAGTCCCAAAGAGGTCATTTTATCACGGTCGATCTTCACATTGATCTCAGGGTTACCCGCTTCAGAAGTCAATTTGACACCCGCAGCCCCAGGAATCTTACGTAATTGATCTGCCGCCTTCTCTGCAAATTCCTGTGCATCTTCGACAGAAGCACCGATAATGGTCAGCTTCAATGGTGCCTGCTCCGCTCCCATGATACCCACATTGACGGTTTTGATTTTTGCACCGATCAGTTTATTTTCCAGTTCACGCTTCAGCGTCGCTGAATACACCTGTGAGTTACCCTCAAAATTTTCCTTGTCGAGGATCACATGGATCTCCGATTTATAACGCGAACCCGTTGTTGAAGCCATACCGTCCGAAGACTGCCCCACTGTCGTAATAATTTCTTTGACATCAGGTTTCGATTTAATGTAAGCCTCCGCTTTTTGCGTCAACAAGTTGGTCTTCTCCAGGGAAGCATCTTTATCGAGTTCTAACTGGATGAAAAACTCCTTACGGTCGATACTCGGGAAGAAGTCCGAACCAATATACCCCATACCGACCAAAAAAAACGATGCGACAAGTAAACCGATTGCCAAAAACAACGTAGCCAATTTCGTACCGACGTTCTTTAAAGCCCAGGTCAACAATCCCGCAACCCAATGTGTAAAGCTATTCAAACCGCTTTCAAAACCATGAATAATACGACCAAAGAAAGAAGTTTTGCTTAAGTGCTCCAATTTACCGAAACGCGAGTATAACCAAGGCACTACCGTAAATGACACCAATAAGGATAATAAAGTCGAGATGATTACCGTCACACAGAATTGTGCCAGGATATTGGCCACCAAACCCGTAGACATCGCGATCGGCAGGAACACTACCACGATAACCAAGGTGATCGCCGTTACGGTAAATCCGATTTCCGAAGCACCATCATAGGCCGCACGCACCTTGTTTTTACCCATCTCCATGTGGCGGTGAATATTCTCGATAACAACGATCGCGTCATCCACAAGAATACCTACTACCAGGGATAAACCGAGTAAAGACATCAAGTTTAAGGTATAGCCCATCAAAAGCAAGCCAATAAAGGTAGCGATCAAAGATAATGGAATCGCCACCATGGTAATCGCCGCATTACGTAAACTTTGTAAGAAGAACAACATGATAAAGCCCACCAATGCAATGGCAATCATTAAGTCATGGATCACGTTATCGGCTGCATTCAAGGTAAATTCTGAAGAGTCATTGGCAACCAGAATTTTAATATTCTGTGCAGCATAATCCTTCTCTACACCAGAAATTACTTTTCCGTCTTTATCGTGTACCGCAATGGTTTTCTTGACCGCTTCGGACACCGCTACCGCATTTGCATCAGACTGTTTAAAGACCTGCAATAAGATTGTATTCTGACGGTCCAGGCGGGCTACTTTTTCAATCTCTTTAATACCATCCCGCACATCGGCGATATCGCGCAGATAAATCTGCACCCCTGCCGGCGTTGTGATCGGGAGGTTACGCAGCTCCTCGATTGAAGTTACTTTACCCGAAAGACGGATGGTTGTCCGGTTATCACGAGTACTGACGTTACCTGTCGGGAAATCGAGATTGGATGATGCTACAATTTGCTGTACCTGCGAAATTGTCAGTCCATAACCTTCAATTTTCTTCGGGTCTACAGAGATCTGGATTTCACGTTCCTCACCTCCGATCAGGTCCACTTTGGCAACACCATTGATCCGCGCAAAGACCGGCTGGATTTTATTGTCCAAAAGATCGTAGAGTTCTTTTTCCGATAAGTTGGACGTGACGGCCAAACTCATGATGGCCACATCATCCAGGGAGAATTTGGAGAGTGAAGGTGTCTTTACATCATCCGGCAGATCGTTGATCACGGCATTGATTTTCCGTTGAGCATCCGTAAGCAGGAAGTTGACATCCGCACCGTTGTTGAGGGTAATCATGACAATCGATACCCCTTCCAGGGAAGTCGACTCCACCTTTTTGATACTTTCCAAGGATGAAATGGCATCCTCTATTTTTTTGGTCACCGAACTCTCCACCTCTGCAGGCGAAGCTCCCGGATAGACCGTTTGTACCGTAATGACGTTAATTTCAAATTTAGGGACCAATTCATAGCCCAATCGCGTATAAGAAAACAACCCGCCTAATGTCAGTATTATAAATAATACGATAATTATACTGGGGCGTTTTATCGATATTTCGGTAATTTTCATTCGAATAATTTATTTTTAATAGCTATGCAACCGAGGTTCCATCTGCTACCGATTACAGTATGCTCTATTTAATAATCTCTACAGGGCTTTGGTCAAATAGATTGATCTGACCCGAAACAATCACTTGATCCCCATTTTGCAAACCACCTAAGATCTCGATGTAATCACCAAAGTTTCTACCTGATTTGACGTTTGTTTCGATGGCTTTACCGTTTTTCAGCACAAAGATCTTGTTGTCGCTCACACTACCCACAAAGGCATTACGAGGTACGATCAACGTATTGCTAGCAACACCTTCACCGAAGATGGCTGTACCGTACATACCAGCACGCAATTGGTTCGATGCATTATTTACCTCGATTTCCACCGGGAAGTTTAAGCTACCATCCGATTTAGGAGCAATAAAAGTTACTTTACCTATAAAGCGTTGGTCTGCATATACACTCGCTGTCACATCAACAGATTGACCGATCCTTAAGGTAGCCACATTCTTTTCGTCTACATTGACACGCAATTTCAAGGTGGCGACATTGACAATATCGAAGGCTGCAGCGCCCACATTTAGGTAAGTGCCCGGTTCGATTTTACGTGCATTGACGATACCCGATACCGAAGTTTTGATGGTCACATCGCCAGCATTCAATTTAGACGCTTTTAAGTTATTTTTCGCATTCTCAAATTGCAATTTCACCTGGTCTAACTGTTGTTTGGTTACACCACCTGTAGAGAAGGCACTTTCAAAGCGATGCAGATCGGCCTGCGCATTGGTAAATGCAGCCTGCGCATTCGCTACGTTCACATTCAGTTTATCGCCCTCGATGATCGCCAAAGTCTGTCCGGCGCTCACATGAGAACCTTCATCAACCAATACTTTCACCACTCTACCTGCAGTCTCAGCTGAAACAGTTACTTCTTGTTTCGGAGAAAATGTTCCGTTAGCCGTATAACGTAAGTCCATGGAAGATACTTTTGCCGTATCGATACGCACTGCAATAGCCACATTTTTCTTTGCTACCTCTGCAGTTTCGGCCTCATTTTTCTTTTTATTTTTATTTAACACAAAAAATATTCCTGCTAGACCAGCAGCAATAATAAGTAAGGTAATAATTCCGCGTTTCATATTGTATTAGTCAATTATTCTTTAATTAGTGATTTAAGATTTCCATTCGCTTTGATCAGCTGCACTTCAGCAATTTTATAATCGAGCAAAGAGGTATTTAAATTATTCTGGGCATCTGCATAGGCATTTTCCGCATCCAAAAGATCGGTCAATGTTGCCAGACCATTTTTGTAATTGTTGTTAGTATCTTCCAGCACTGATTTTGCCAAATCCACGTTCTTACGGTTTGACTCAATTGTTAACAAAGAATTTTTAATCTGAACCTTGGAGTTTTCTGCTGCCAGATTCAGTGCCAATTTTGTATCCGCGATATCAACCTGCAACTTATCGATATCGATCTGTGCCTGACGAACTTTAGAACGTGTGAGGAAACCATTGAAAATAGGAACCGTCAAATTAAGACCAATTCCTGAAAATCCCGACCAATTTACACCTTCAGCTTTCGAAAAGATTGGGAAAACAGGTCCCAAACCCTGACGACCGTAATTCGCAGTCAAAGATAAAGTGGGGTAGTATTTGGATGCTTCAGCTTTTTTGTTCAACTCTAGTAATTCATTTTGTTTAGTGAGCACCTGGATCTCCGTTCTACTGGACACATCAAGCGGGTCATATATGGCATCCAGAGCAACTGTTTCAAACGTTGACGCCGGCATAACAATCTGCTCCGACATCTGCATACCAATGACAAATTTTAGTGCATTCTCTTTTAATTCAACGGCATTAATCAGCTGCTGGCGAGAAGCTTTCAAATTTGTAACGGCTACATTTGTACGGTCAAGGTCAATTTTCTTCGCTAACCCATTCTTAAAAAGTCCTTCGATGACATCCCTAGTTTTGGTGGTACTTTCCAAGTTATTGTCAACCGTTTTTAACTGCAATTTGGATTGATAAACATCATAATAACTATTGGCCACCTTTTCGATCAATTGCTCATCGGTCAATGTTTTGTTGATCACATAAAATTCGCGTGTCGTCTTGGCAGCTTTCAGTCCAGTAAATACAGTTTGATTAAATAGCTGTTGATTTAAGCTTATCGAATTTGTCGATTGCCATTTTTGTCCAAAAGCAGCCATTACTGTGGTTCCCGGTTGGCCCACAAGCTCTCCTGGTAAAGCGACCTTTTGAATCATTGGATTGTAAGTGATACCACCGTTAAAATTGACCTGTGGTAATGCACCCGATTTAACTTCCGCAATTTTATGTTCGGCATTTACGACATCGAGACCTGCCTTTTTCGCATCAGCCTTGTTCTGCAAAGCAAATTTAATCGCATCACTTAAGCTCAATTGTTGCTGTGCATGACTCTGGAAAACCATCGTACCTAATAAAAGGCTGGCTAGTATTCTGATTGTTTTCATTCCTAATTTATTTATCCTAATTTTATATCTACTTTTTATTTATACCATTAAAAAAAAGCTTGGTAGCCAGCTTTTGCTTTTGCAGCACTTCATCAAAACGATCCTGATTTGGAATTCCTGAAATGATATCGGAGATATTGCACATCAGGGATAAACTCTTCATCAATTCCACATAGATTTCGGCCGTTTCATAGAGATGCTCCCCATCGATTTCACCTTTTTCGGCACCGATCTCAAGGATCTCAAACAAGGCTTTCACATCACGGTCGTGTAGGCACTGGAAAAAATCCTGCATGGAAAGTCCCTTGATCCATTCCAGATTTTCATTCATGTGCAACATATAGTATTTCCGGACAAATGCATCGCGCAGTTCCAAAATTTTAATGATCAGCTCGTAGGTGGTGCCCACATGCACAGCCACCATCTTCTCCTCCTCTTCCCTATATTCATCCGTCAAACGCACAATCACATCCCTTATAAGTGCATTCTTTTCCGAATAATAGTAATACAAATTCGCTTTGGTAATTTTAATATCCTCCGCAATTTCATTCATCGTAGTCTTACTAAAACCGTAATGCATAAAGCGTCTTATCGCCGCATGAATGATTTGATCTTTTCTATCTTCCATTCTTCAAAAAACTCCTTTCTACTTTCTGACTTTTATCAAAAATTGTTCAAAAATATAAAAAGTAACATGTTGGACAAAATAAATTTTGAAATTGTAATAATTTTGATATTAACCTGACAACAAAACCTTCATGACTTCGCAGACACCAGCAGCAATGAAAGCAAACTGAAGGTTCTTTCTGGCCAATAAGATCAGACACTTTCAAAAAAAAAGGCAAACTCGAAAGTTTGCCTTTTATTATACGAACAGATCTATTAGAATGCGACCGTGTTCTGAAAATGTTTTAAAAACTTTCGTTTATCCAATTTATAGAGCCTTGCTGCACGATAGGCTACTCCAGTCTGCACTTCGTCGAGCTCTTTTAGAAAGCCATAATTCTGCATTTTCTTTCTAAAATTGCGTTTATCGAGTGGTTTATTCAAAATTCCCTCATACACCAGCTGTAGCTGGGTGAGTGTAAATTTTTCAGGCAGCAGCTCGAAAGCAATCGGCTTATAGGCGAGGCGGCGCTGCAACCGCTCCAGACAGAGGTCCAAAATCTGCTTATGGTCAAAGGCCAGTTCAGGTACATTCCGAACGGGGAACCATTTTGCCTGCTTCATATAGTTTGTAACAGGTTTGGTTTTCAATTTGGTATTATCCAGCTGCACGAGGGCGTAATACGCCACCGTCAGAATACGTCCCTTTGGATGCCGTTTTAATCCGGCAAAGGAATGCAGCTGATCCATAAATACATCTTTCAAACCTGTATTCTCATACAAAATTCGTTTTACGGCATCTTCCATCTCTTCGTCATTATCCACGAAAAAACCTGGCAATGCCCACCAATCCTTAAAAGGATATTCATTTCTTTCGGCCAAAAGAACTTTTAATTCTCCTTCGTGAAAGCCTAATATGACACAGTCAACGGTAAAATTACTATACAAAACTTCTAAATTTATTTATGTGCAATATACTGAGCTAAATTTAGCGGTTACTAATCATCGGGTTATCTGTAACAATTATACGCTTCCTAAACGTGATGCGCAAAAAAATATTGAAAAATTTATTCAAAGTGTAGAATATACACTATAAAAATCTTATATTCGTAAAACCTAAAATATAGCGTGTGATAAAAGAAATTAAAAAAATAGGTGTATTGACGTCGGGAGGTGATGCTCCTGGCATGAATGCCTGTATTCGTGCTGTCGTTCGAACAGCATTACATAAAGGATTGCAAGTAACGGGTATTTATCAAGGATACCAAGGTTTGATCGACGCAAATTTCATTGAAATGGATACGCGTTCGGTCAGCAATATTATACAACGTGGTGGTACAATATTAAAAACCGCGCGTTGCATGGAGTTTAAGACGCCTGAAGGCCGTCGAAAAGGCTATGACAATCTGATCGCTGCCGGTGTAGATGCCTTGGTGGTCATTGGTGGTGACGGTACCTTTACAGGTGCTAACTTCTTCTCCAAAGAATTTGAAATACCTATTATAGGTATTCCGGGTACGATAGACAACGACCTTTACGGTTCTGATTATACTATCGGCTACGATACAGCCAACAATACTGTCATCGAAGCGATTGATAAAATCAGAGATACTGCGGCGTCACATGAACGTCTTTTCTTTGTTGAAGTGATGGGCCGTGATTCAGGCTGTATCGCCTTAAATGCCGGTATTGCTGGCGGAGCCGAAGCCATTTTACTTCCAGAGAAAGAAACGGCCATTGACGATCTAATCCGTCATTTAGAAGACGGTGCCATTAAGAAGAAATCGTCATCTATAGTTATTGTTGCAGAGGGCGACCAAAATGGTGGTGCTTATTATGTCGCAAAAAAAGTAAAAGAAAAGTTTGATCATTACGACACGAAAGTTAGTATATTAGGGCATTTGCAACGGGGTGGTTCTCCGACGAGTTTCGACCGCGTGCTTGCGAGTAGATTGGGCTTTGCTGCGGTCAATGAATTATTGGCCGGAAACACACGAGTTACTGTTGGGCTTCGTGGTAATGAAATCAAGACAACTCCAATTGAAGAAGCAATCAGCAATAAGGAAATTAAACTTAGCCCTGATTTATTGGAAATGGCTGAGATTTTATAATCGTAATTTGAACAGACATGATAGCAGTAGTATATAGTGGATCTCGATTTTCAGACTGGCGGTTGGCCGACAAGGGGCGGATCACTACGGGGTTCCGCATGAACGGGATCAATCCTTATCTTCAGGATGAGCGCTCCATACTACAGCATTTGCATAAAAACACCAATTTGATCAACAATGCCGAAAAAATCAGACGGATCTATTTTTTCGGAGCGGGATCTTCCTCGAAGGAACGTAAAGATAAAATAAAAAACGTCCTCGAACGTTTTTTCGTCAATGCGCGCGTACGGGTTGATCATGATGTCATTGCTTCGGCAATTTCCACTTTCGGCGACGAAAGAGGAATTATTGGCATCATTGGCAGTGGATCAAATGCAGCTTACTATACAGGGAAAAAAATCATTGACAACAATTATGGTCTAGGTTATATTCTGGCCGATGAGGGGGCGACAAACTGGAATAGCCAGCAGCTGCTCAAACATTACATGACGGATACCTTACCTGTTGATCTGCGGGACAAACTGGAAAGAGAATTTAACATCGATAAGAAAACCATTTTGGAAAGGGTGTATATTTCCCCACAACCGACAAATTTTCTGAATTCATTTACAGACTTTGTCCTCGAAAATAAAGATCATCTATTCATTAGTCAATTGGTTAAAAATGGGCTTCGTACGTTTATAAAAACCTACATCAAGCCCTTAATGAAAGAATATCCGGACAGTGACGTAAACTTTACGGGTTCAGTAGCGTTTAATTATGAGCACTTGCTTCGGGAAGTTGCCACAGACGAATTTAATATCAGTATTGGTAATGTTGTAAAAGAACCGATACATAATTTAATTAAATATTATATCAATAAAAATTAAGAATATGAAAATTGGAATTAACGGATTTGGACGTATTGGTCGTTTAGCATTTAGAGCGGCTATCAATCGTCCAGAAATTGAAATTGTTGGTATCAATGACTTAGTTGAACCAGATTATATGGCTTATATGTTGAAATATGATTCAACACATGGCAAATTTGACGGTTCTGTAGAAGTAAAAGACGGTAACTTGGTTGTTAACGGAAAAACTATCCGTGTTACAGCTGAGAAAGATCCGGCAAACTTAAAATGGAATGAAGTAGGTGCTGAAGTAATCATCGAATCTACAGGTTTCTTCTTGACGCAAGAGTTGGCTCAAAAACACATCGATGCAGGTGCTAAAAAAGTGGTGATGTCTGCTCCAGCGAAAGACGACACCCCTACTTTCGTCATGGGTGTAAACCACAAAGAATTGAAAGCCGATCAACACATCGTTTCAAACGCTTCATGTACAACAAACTGTTTAGCGCCTATCGCTAAAGTATTAAACGATAAATTTGGTATCGTTGAAGGTTTGATGACAACAGTACACGCGGTTACAGCAACACAAAAAACTGTAGACGGTCCTTCAGTAAAAGACTGGAGAGGTGGTCGTGGTGCATACCAAAACATCATCCCTTCATCTACAGGTGCTGCTAAAGCAGTAGGTTTGGTTCTTCCAGAATTGAAAGGTAAATTGACCGGTATGTCATTACGCGTTCCTACAGCAGACGTTTCAGTTGTTGACTTAACAGTACGTTTGAACAAAGGTGCTTCATACGAAGAAATCAAAACTGCAATGAAAGAAGCTTCTGAAGGCGAATTGAAAGGTATCTTAGGTTATACTGAAGACGAAGTTGTTTCTTCAGATTTCTTAGGTGATGCACGTACATCAATCTTCGATGCAAAAGCAGGAATTTCATTGAATGATAACTTCGTTAAAGTTGTCTCTTGGTATGACAACGAATGGGGATATTCAAACAAAATCGTTGACTTGGTATTAGAAGTTGGTAAATTGTCTTAATCAACTCGACCAATATCCTATAGAGGGGCTATTCTACACGAATAGCCCCTTATTTTTTTTCCTTAAAAATCAGCAGGTTGGCGTTTAAACGCAAAAAAAAGCGCTTTTAGCTTTCGTAATTCAAATAATCCGTCTATATTTGCATCATCAATAAGGCAGACAGCTCAATTGAAAAGGTGCCATAGCTCAGTTGGTAGAGCAAAGGACTGAAAATCCTTGTGTCGCTGGTTCGAATCCAGCTGGCACCACCAAAAGGGAAGAACGCAAGGTTCTGACAGATTGAAAGAATAATAATTCCAATGCGAAAATAGCTCAGCTGGTAGAGCACAACCTTGCCAAGGTTGGGGTCGCGAGTTCGAATCTCGTTTTTCGCTCACCTGCCTAGGTGGTGGAACTGGTAGACACGCAGGACTTAAAATCCTGTTCCCGTTAAGGGAGTGCGGGTTCGATTCCCGCCCTAGGTACAAAAAGAGACGCCGAGTATCGGTTGTCTCTTTTTTTTTACACCAATATAACCCTTTGCTCCAAAAGTTGATATTAGGCCATTTCGAGTTCGATTTGAGCGCAATACTTCGATTAATATCATCGTAGCATAATTTTTATGTTTACAATTTGGGATTTTAGAAAAATTAATCGTAATATTGCAATAATATTATGGGACTTACTAAGACAGAAATATTCACAGAAGAGCAGAATCAGCTCGCCACAATGCTCAAAGCGTTGGGCCATCCTGCCCGTATTGCGATCCTTCAATCCATCATCCATGCAAATTCGTGTATCTGTGGTGATCTGGTTGAGGAACTAGGATTGGCACAGCCAACAATTTCCCAGCACCTTAAAGAATTGAAGAATGCGGGTATTATCCAGGGCACCATTGAGGGTGTACGGGTATGCTATTGCATTGAACCGAAAGCCTGGAAATTATTGAAAACAAACCTGGCAGCTTTCTTTGACTCTTATAAAGAGAACACAAACTGTTGCTAAAAAAATTTACATCAATTAATCGTTAAATTGCAATATAGCATGAACAACTCCGAATTTATCAACTGGGAAACGTTTAAAACGCAGCTCCAGCAAAACCCGAATCAAATTTTACAATTTGAATATGCAGCAGGTAAATGGGTAGATCCCTCCTACCATATCACAGAAATCAAACAGGCTCCGATCATATCCGTCGATTGTGGTGGCGTAATGAACTCCTGGACTGAAATCATTGTCCAACTATGGGAACCAAGGGAAACAGAAGAAGGCCGTGCAATGCAAGCAAGTAAAGCGATGTCTATCGTGGATATCGTTGAAAAGAAATTACCGCTTAATCCCAATGCTATTGTAAAAATTGAATTTGGCAACTCGCAGTTCGATACACGCCAAATGTATCCGGGTAATTTTACCGTATCCGGACAAGATTTAATCGTTAACCTTACTCCAGATTATACCCAGTGCAAAGCCATTAACGCGGGGGAAGCTGTGGCACCACTTCAGATGGAGAAGAATGCTGCGCACCCGTTGCTAAAGCCGAACCTGTAAAGCTGGAAATGGTTAATCTGGCTGCTGATGGCCCCGTTTGTAAACCTGGTGGCGGCTGCTGCTAATCAAGACATTAAAAAATGGAAAAAATATTGGTACTCTGCACCGGCAACAGTTGCCGCAGCCAAATTGCAGAAGGATTTTTAAGACATTTCGCAGGTAGCCGAGCCGAGGTTTATAGCGCCGGCATAGAAACGCATGGCGTTAACCCTAAAGCCATTCAGGTTATGGCTGAAGCCGACATTGATATCTCATCCCACACCTCTAATCATGTCAATGAGTATGCGGCAATAGACTTTGACCATGTAATTACGGTCTGTGATAATGCCAAAGAGAGTTGTCCATATTTTCCTTCAAGGGCTAAAAAGCTACATTACAATTTCCCAGACCCGGCAAAAGCCACCGGAACGGAGGAAGAAGTTATGAATGAATTCAGAAGGGTACGTGATCTTATCAAAACATACAGTGCTGAATTTGTAGCGGAAAATCTCGATAAATAAACATACCCACTAACAAAAAAATATGTCAGCCAACAACTGCGCCCCAGCACATGAAAGGAAAAAATTGAGTTTCCTCGACCGATACCTTACCTTATGGATTTTCCTGGCGATGGCAGTCGGAGTATCTATTGGATTCCTTTTCCCGTCTTCGTCTGATTTTATCAATTCTTTCTCAAGCGGTATCACCAATATTCCACTTGCCATTGGCCTGATCCTGATGATGTATCCACCACTTGCCAAAGTGAAATATGAAAATATGGGCAACGTATTTAAGGACACAAAGATACTGGGGGCTTCCCTGCTCCTGAACTGGATCATAGGGCCTATTTTAATGTTTATCCTGGCTATTGTATTTCTTCGGGACTACCCCGAATATATGATCGGCCTTATTCTTATCGGGCTAGCTCGCTGCATTGCAATGGTCGTTGTATGGAATGAGCTGGCAGAAGGAAACCGCGAATACGCTGCTGGACTTATCGCCCTCAATAGCATTTTTCAGGTTGTATTGTACAGCGTCTACGCTTATATCTTTATCACTGTTCTGCCTCCAGTATTTGGCATGAAAGGTCTTGATGTTAATATTTCGATCGGTCAGATTGCGGAAAGTGTCGGAATTTATTTGGGTATTCCCTTTGCAATGGGCATAATCAGCCGTTATAGCCTGATTAAGTTAAAAGGAGAAGAATGGTTCCAAAGCAAATTTGTACCCATGATCTCTCCCATCACCTTAATCGCGTTATTATTTACAATTGTAGTCATGTTCAGCCTGAAAGGTGAACTGATCGTTCAGATTCCTATGGACGTTGTCAGAATTGGGGGTCCTTTGGTGATCTATTTTGCCATTATGTTCCTGGTGAGCTTTTTTATCGGTAAACGAATGGGCGCAGATTATTCCAAAAATGCAGCCATTTCCTTTACAGCTTCTGGTAATAATTTTGAGTTGGCTATTGCTGTTGCTATTGGCGTCTTCGGCATCAACAGTGGCCAGGCATTTGCCGGTGTTATCGGTCCACTCGTGGAAGTGCCCGCATTGATTGCCTTGGTCAATGTAGCTTTTTGGTTAAGAAAGAAATATTATAAAGGCCAGGTGATATAGCCCAAGAAAATTATTTATTGCCGGAAAATTGATAAATTAGTTGATATGTTCCATTCAGCTCATTCTCGCAGGCACTGGCCTACACTCTTGCTGTCCGTACTCTTCTCCTTAAATGGCTTAGATCTCAGCGCACAGTTGTTTCATCAGGACAGCCTAAAATTAATAGCCCGACAGTTTGCCTTTACCGAAGGGCCGGCAGTGGACAAGACCGGAGACATCTATTTTACCGACCAGCCCAATAACAAAATCTGGAAATATAGCACCAAAGGGCAACTTGCGCTTTTTAAAGATTCTGCAGGCCGCGCAAATGGACTTTACTTTAACCATCAGGGTCAGCTCCTTGCCTGTGCCGACGAAAAGAACGAAATCTGGTCAATCAGCAAAGATGGTCAGGTTACCGTCCTGCTGACCGCTATCGATGGAAAGAAACTGAATGGTCCAAATGATCTTTGGGCAGACAAGAAAGGTGGCATCTACTTTACAGACCCCTTTTATCTGCGCGATTATTGGCCCCGGAAAAAGCCAGAAATAGCGGGGCAGAAAGTCTACTACCTTCCGCCAGGAAAAGCGAAAAAACCCATCGTAGTAGCTGATGATGTCAGCAAACCGAACGGCATTGTCGGCTCGCCCGATGGAAGATACCTCTATGTCGCAGATATCGAACGGAATAAAACGTACAGGTATACCATTAAATCTGACGGCAAGCTCAGCGGACAGACAGCGCTTATCGATCAGGGATCTGACGGGATGACATTGGACCATTACGGAAATATTTATCTGACAGGCAAAGGCGTTTTTATTTATAGTCCGACGGGCCTGCTGATTGGCCATATTGAAGTAAATGAACCATGGACATCCAATGTCTGTTTTGGAGGTAAAGATCGTACGGATCTATTTATCACTGCTTCAACAGCCATCTATAGGATCGCCATGTATACCCGGGGAGTGGATTAATACCAACGAAAGAAAAAAACATTTTCTTGTCTCGTGTTCCGACCGTATTGAACAAGCTGGAATTTTTGAGCTGATGCTGATAGAAATTGAAAGTGTGTCGACAGCTGTCTTTATCACCTGATAAGTAACAGTCCAGTTTTAAAGGTAGATGATGAAACTATAAGCAATTTTATTTATCTTTATATTGAAATAAAGATTCGCTTAGCTATTCTGGCAAAAGCGATTAAAAATGACCATTTCATCTTTAAATCTAAAATCACTCCGACATGTATAAAACCGTATTAACGAGGCAATTTTACTTAAGCGTAATCGCCATCATAATCCTACCATTTACCACCTTGGGCCAAAGCCTTCCATTACAACTATTACCCCCGGTCATATTGTAGTAGAAGCTGAAATCGAAGGAAAGAAAGGAAACTTTATCTTCGATACAGGCGGGGGGATTAATCTTTTTTTTGAAGATTTTGCCAAAGACCTGAAAAAAAATGAAAGCTATAATTTTCTCACGGCATTTCGCGCAACAGGTGAAAAAATGACAATCCCTATTTACAGATCCTCTACCATTAAATTCAATGGTAAGTAATACGCATTACAAAAATATTTGAAACCGCATCGGTTCGTTCATGTTCTTACACTGCAGTTTTCGAAGCATACAACATTATTTGGAAACACAGTTCAATGGCGTCAATGTCATTGCAGTGTTTTTATCCAGCCGCTTTGGGTTTTCTTTTCGCCGATTATTTTATATTTTTGTACATCTTCCAGCAATAATCTAATTTATTCGGGAACAACCATTATGCAGTTTAACTTCGCCTTTGATTCCAGTCCGTTTAAAACCCTGATCGCTTTTCATAAGATTATACCATCCTTTGAAGCAGCGGCCCTATCGCCGGTTGGCTTTCAGGCCAGCTATGCCCGATCGCTGCTGGAAGAAATCAGCAAATACCCCGAACTTATCGATGGGGTCGAAAAAGCAGAAGACCTGCTGCGCTATGAGCCTATTATCAAAGTTCTGCTGGCCGACCTGTTCCCGAGCTCACTGACACATAATGAGATCAAGGCCATTACCATTCCCTTCCATCTCTATACGTTCAACCATACCGCAAGACTGGAAAAAATATTAGCGGATGCCGGCGATCACTATGAATTTAGCCTTCGTGATATCTCGCCCGATACCTATTACATTCTCAATTGCTGCGTTATCATCAGCCAGTATTATGGCTTTAAGGTGGATGCCATGGATGCCCCCCTCTTTTTGGATATTCCAGACAAGGACAATATCATCCATCATTACCGCGTCCTATTCAATGCCGATTTTATCGATGTCCTTCCGACAGAACGGGTACTCGATCTTACGGCTGAAGATATTACCGAACTGGTCGACAACTTTTCGGATATTGCCCTATGGAAGTCCAAATTCCCCGAGCAGAGCTGGATCCTGAAAGGCTTTTCCATTATGACACTTTTTGATGCGACCATTGAAAATGCGGTATCCAGCTTCAAGAGCAATCTGCTGCGCGAAAAAAGCGCTGTCCAGCTGGCAGAAATAGAAAGCATTTTCCGGTCGATTTATAAAATAAATGATCTGCGCATCGGATTGACCTCCTTTGAAAAGGTCAGGAACGAGTACAACTTACGGATTGTCGAAAAACAGCTGTACAGTCATCTGCTTTACGACTCGACGATCGAGGAATGTGAAAACATGCTCTGCAGCGAGACCTTGGAAAACCTGCTCACCAAGGACGAATATTTTGTTGTACCGGATATTGACAAGCTGCCGCTGGGTGATCCAAAGCAGGCCTATTTTATCAACAAGCTCAAGCAGCAACAGGTGAAGAGCTTTATTTTTGTTCCCCTCGTCGAAGGCGACAAAGTGCTGGGCTTACTGGAAATGTCCTCATCCAAAGTGCGGGAGCTCAATTCGGTCAATGCCAACAAGCTCAACTTCATTTTACCCTTTATCAAAGATAAAGTCTCGAAAGCATTTGCCGAAACTGAAAATCAGGTCGAAGCGGTGATCCAAAAGGAATATACCGCCATACACCCTAGTGTCAAATGGCGGTTTCAGGAGGAAGCCATCCATTTCCTCAACGACCGCGCCTTTGGAAAAGACTATGCCCTGCAGGAAATCGTCTTTGACCATGTTTATCCGCTCTATGGGCAGATCGACGTACAGGGCTCCTCAGAATCCCGCAATCAGGCCATCCGTCAGGACCTCATCAATCAGAGCAAGGAACTGATCGCATTGTTCACGGCGATCAACCAAACGCAGCGATTACCGCTCTTTGAGCAAAAGGTCTTCGATCTGGAAAGAAACCTGACTACGCTGCAGCAAGCGCTGCTGACCGATACGGAACAGCTTATGCTCGATTATTTTAACCAGGATATTCACCCTATTCTAGAAAATTTCAGGAAAAACAACAAAAATAGCGTCGCCACCGAAGCCATCGACCGCTATTTTGAGCGAATCAACCTCTCTATCGGCGGTTTTTATGAGGCCCGACAGGATTATGACAACTCCATCACGCTGATCAATAAAAAGCTGGTGGCCATCCTCGACGAAAAGCAGGTGGAAGCCCAAGAATACTTTCCACATTACTACGAGCGCTACAAGACAGACGGTATCGAGCACAACATGTATATCGGGGCCTCCATCGCTCCCGGTCGGAATTTTGAGCTCTACTACCTACGCAATTTACGGCTGTGGCAGCTGCAGGTGATGTGCGCGATGGAACGCGAGTTTAGGCAGCTCCAGCCCGCCCTTCCGCATCAGCTGGAAGTGACCTCATTGGTACTGGTCTTTGCCACCCCCATTTCCATCCGCTTTCGCATGGACGAGAAGCAGTTTGATATCGATGGATCCTATAATGTACGCTACGAGATTGCCAAGAAACGCATTGATAAAGCCAAGATCAAGGGCTCGACGGAGCGCATCACACAAAAAGGCAAACTGGTTGTTGTCTACTCCAATGTACATGAAGAAACAGAATATATGGGATACATCAACCTACTACAGCACAAAGGATTACTCGACGAAAATATCGAGCAGTTTGAGGTGGAAGGTCTGCAGGGACTGGTTGGCCTGAAAGCGATCCGTGTGGGATTCTATTTTCAAGATTTGCACTAAAGTAATTCCTGGTGTTCCATCAGGTAGGCCAAGAAGAGTATCATCTAATGATCTGTTTGCGGATACAGCTCAAACTTTTGGGGTTCATGCCGAGGAACGATGCGATATATTGCATGGGTACGTTGTGCAGCAGATCTGGCTGTTCGGCCATGAGCTTGAGGTAGCGTTTTTCGGCCGTAAGCGTGGCTAGCTCTTTCGATCTCTTCTCATTATAACTCAAGGCTTGCTGAAACACATACACACTAAAGTCTTTAAATGCAGGCGATGGTGCAGTTAGCATATCGAGGTTTGCTTTAGTGATACGCAGCAGTTCGCAGTCGGTGATGCTTTCCAGGTTTTCTTCGGAACGCGTCTGATTGCTAAAATTCTGGTAAGAGCATATAAATCCCGGGGGACAGTTGATATGTGTCGTCAGTTCGTCGCCTTTATCGTTATAATGAAAAGACGTACAAAGCCCGATACAACGAAATAGAGGTAAGCCGGTACTTTTCCCTCCTCTTCGATGATCTGATGTTTGGCATAGCGCACTGGCTCCATATAGTTCTTACACAGATCAATTTCTGCCTCCGATAACTGGCAGTGTTGTTTGATAAGCTGAATAAACTTTGCGTGCATTGTATCTATTTTATTCGTGCCCCTCACCCTTGCGCTATGTACATTCCTCATGCTTTGAGCGTGATATTGCATCCGGGGAAACGTTTCGTTGACTAAACAAATATACTAAAAGCGATTGACATACTAATAAAATTAGTAAACAAATATCAATTTATTGAAATAAATACTTGATTTGAATCAGGATTTGAAAAAGCAAAGTCACGCTTTGCGAGAGCCTTTTATGAAGCAGCCCGGGGGCTGCGTCATTGAAAAAATAGTCTTTGCGAAATGCCATTTAGGGTTTGCGGTTGCTTGCCCTCACCGGTCTGTCTGGTTTATACTCATCCCTGCCTTTAGACCGCAAATGATATACGTTATCCAAAATTAATTATCTCTTTCGTTACGGTGCAAATGGGGCTGTTTGCCGGTATGTTTCTTGATGAAACTTCTGAAATTTGCGACATTACTAAAACCTATTTCGAAAGAAATCTGCGAAATGGATAGATTCGAATGTCTGATCAAGCGGATAGCCTCCCGGACTACAATTCCAGAAATGAATGCTTTTGCAGATTTCCCGCTATTCGCTGCGCAGAGCTCGGAAAGCCTTCTACTTGTAAGTTTTAATTTATTAGCATAAAAACTGACGGACGTACTTTCACGATAATACTTGTATACCAGAATGTTAAAGCTATTAAAGACGATCTGTTCCGATGAACTGCACAGCTTTGATAGGATCCCCTGAAGAGAGAGCCTGTAATGCCCTTCAAGCAAAATTGACTCGACACAGTGATGAGCGACCAGATCCAATATTTCCGGTCCCTGTACCCGCGCCATTTTTATGCGTTCAATAATAGCCGTATCAAAATAGGCCTGATTTCCCATATTTGCCATAAATTTGAAAATTTGAATCCATCAGCCACTGATTTGCCGTGGACGTGCTGGATTACAGGTTTAGATTCTATCAGCGCTTATTCTGGCCTCTCAAAGCCATTTTACCCCGCTAGAATCTCTCAAACCAAATATCAATAATTGAGCTGCCAATCAAAAAAAACAGGGTTTCACAATTGCTATCACACTTATCAAAATAGCAGGTAGTCCCGTGGTTATCAATCCATATGCTTCGATAGCTAGAAAGAGTAGCTAGGTCGAAGTGATTTTAATTAAACAGTTAACTAACCCGATCTGAGGATTCAACAGTTAACTAACCCGATCTGAGGTTGAAACGGAAATATAAGATCCGGAAATACCAAAAAAAAGGACCACCTTAACGGGTGGTCCTGATTATTTGATGAATTGTATGCGTGAGTTATCGCTATTTTACCTGCAGGATCGAACGCTGGTGACTAAAGTTTTCCAGACTAAATCTGCCGTGATATTTTCCCATTCCCGAAGCACCTACGCCACCGAAAGGAAGATAATGCGATCCGACGTGGATCAATGTACTATTGATCTCCGCATCGCCGCTGGTGGTTCTTGCGATCACGTCATCGGCAAATTGCTGACTTTCAGAAAACACATAAAGCGCCAATGGCTTGGGTCTGCTATTGATCTCTTTCAGCACTTCATCGATATTGCTGTAAGTTAAAATAGGAAGGATCGGACCAAAAATTTCCTGCTGCATCACCGCGTCATTCCAGTTGACATCGTCCATCAAGGTTGCTTCAAAATGGCGTGTTTCCAGATCATATTTTCCCCCATAAATAACTTTTTCGGGAGCGGCATCCAGGTATCCCGCTAAATTCCCGATCTGATGCTGACTTACAATCTTACCGATTTTCCCTAAAGATTCATCGTTGTACGTAGCTTTAAGATAAGATTTCAACTGATCGATAAAGGCGCCCTTCACAGATTCATGCACATACACATAATCCGGAGCAACACAGGTCTGTCCGCAATTGATCCATTTGCCGGCAGAAATGCGCTGAACGGCTTTTTCGATATCCGCATCATGGTGTACGATCGTTGGGGATTTTCCGCCCAGTTCCAAAGTAAGCGGAATCAGTTGTTCGGCAGCTGCCTTCATGACAATTTTGCCAACATTAGGGCTTCCCGTAAAAAAGATGTAATCAAAAGCAAGGCTCAATAAATAGGTGTTTTCTTCAATAGCGCCCTGAAAAACGGCAACATATTGTTCATCAAAAGCTTCGCTAACAATATCTTCAATCACCTGGGCAACATGGGGCGTGTTTTCAGAAGGTTTGATGATAGCCGTATTTCCGGCCATCAGGGCACCGATCAGCGGACTGAAAGTCAACTGCACCGGGTAATTGAAGGGACCTATAATATAGTTTACACCGTAGGGCTCATAAATGTACTTACTGATGACTTCCGCTCCCGAAGCATGCGGTTTTGATTTGACATAGGTTGGTTTTGCCCATTCTTCCATATTTTCGATCATATCGTCGAGTTCATCGAGAACAATCTGAACTTCGACGTATTCTGCTTCTGCCCTGCTTTTTCCAAGATCGATATTCACTGCTTCACAGACCGCATCCGTGTAACTCGCAAAAACTTTACGGAAATTTTGCAACTGTCTTTTACGGAATGTGATTTCCTTCGTTGCTTGCGTGCCGAAAAAGTCTTTCTGTTTTTCGAATACTTCTTTTATTCTGTTTTTAATTTCTGTAGTCATTTGTTCGTGATTTTATGCATTTTAAAACACACCTAGCGCATAAACTGTTTGTTTTAATAAAGTAAAAGTGTCTAGTGTGTTTTATATCTTGTAGAACAAGATTAAGATGCTTTGATACAAAACAAAGGTAAAATAATTTTATATTGCGCAAAACATAATATTGTCATATATATTAGCTGAAACCTGTATTCATACCGCAGTTTAACGTTATTATTACCCTTGCAGAGTACGTAATTTTGCCCATTCAAAACTGGACTGTAACACCTATTTTAGGCTCATGAATAAAATTTTCTATCTGAAAGATCTATGGCGGACATCAATACCTTTGAAGGGTTACAACAATAAAACCTCCCTATCCCTGCATTGGGTCAACAGCGAAGGGGTTATAATCTGGGCCAATCAGACAGAACTTGATCTGCTCGGTTATACTCCGAACATATATTTTTACTTTGATTTAAACATCCCTCTAAATTCCAGTGGCGTCTGAGCGGTTTTCTTTTTAAACAGTTTGCTGAAACTTTGTGCATGCTCAAAACCCAGTTCGTAAGCAATTTCATTTACGGTAAGTTGTGTCGTTGATAATTTCTCTTTTGCCCGCTCAATAAGTTTATGGTGGATATACTGCTGCGTGCTCTGGCCAATGAGCGAGCGTAGCATATCGCTTAGATAACCCGCAGACACATTCAACCGCTCCGAAAGAAAATGGACCGTTGGCACTCCCAGAATTACCGAATGATCATGATCCAGATAATCATCCAACAGCGCTTCTGCCTTCAGTAGAATATCATTGTTTATATTTCTTCGCGTAATGAACTGCCGCTTGTAAAACCGATTGACGTAGCTCAGCATTAACTCCACCTGCGAAATAATGACTTCTTGGCTAAATTCGTCTATCCGGTTGTCAAGTTCATTTTTCATGAAATTCAAGATCGCTATCATCGTTTCTCTTTCCTGATCAGATAAATGTAACGCTTCATTCACAGAATAGGAGAAATAGCCGTACTTCCTAATTTTATGGGCTAAAGGGGAACCCAGGAAAAAGTCAGGATGAATCAGCAGCAGATAAGCATAGGTATCCCTATTATATTCTGTGCTGCCCACCAATTGATTGGGCGCAAAGAAAAGCATACTTCCTTCATTAAAATCATAGTACCCCCTGCCGTACTTGAGTTTTCCGCTGTTTTTTGTTATAAAAGTGATCTTGTAGAAACTCAGGACATCGTATATTGGAGCCATAGCGGTATTGAATGGATTATCCTGATTGAAATGGACCAAGCTAATCAGGGGATGCTGCGGTTTTGGTAGGCCAAAAGCTTCGTGACTCTCTGATATGGATATAAAGCGTTTTAACTTATCCTCTTTCTTTTTCATACAATAAATTTATAAAAAAACCTGTAGCTTATAGCTACAGGTCTTCCTTTGTGTAATTCTACCACGGCACTTGACCCCCTTGTTCTGTGCGATAGGTAGCCGATCCCGTAAAGCTTCCATTGGGTATATCTTCCGCCAGTGCCACGCGTATCGGCTCAAGTGAGCCTTCCTCCACCGTATCTGTACCTTCAAAGTTATTCAGGGCTGTCGCTGTAAAACCCGGACTTACCAGATGCACCTTAACATTTGTATTTTCCAATTCATTTGCAAGAGAAAGGAAAACACCATTTAAAGCGGTTTTCGAAGCGCCATATACGGCATCAAATCCACTACGGAATGCATTGTCCGGATCTGCATTCAGGGTCAGTGAGCCTAGAGAACTTGAAACGGTTACGATCCTAGATTGTTTTGCATTCCGGAGGAAGGGCAATAAGGCCTGTGTTATGGCAAGCGTGCCAAATACATTGGTTTCCCAAACCTGGCGCATTTCAGCTATGGATGTGACGCTTGCCTTCTGGGCACTAAGAATTTCCCACATTGTACGGCCGGGGATCCCTGCGTTTGAAATTGCCGCATTATTGACCAGCAGAGTAAGGTACCCAAACTCATTTTCTATTTTACTGACAGCATTCCTGATTGAATTATTGTCGGTAATATCCAGCTGAATGGCATGCGCTTCACCTTCTATCTGATTGGCGGCATCCTTTCCTTTTTCTAAATCTCGTGATCCAACAAACACATGATATCCATTTTCAGCAAGAGCTTTGGCAATCTGAAAACCAACACCTGTATTGGCACCTGTAACTAGGGCTACTTTTATTTCATTTGTCTGCATGTTAAACTTATTTAAATGTAACAGGACAAAGTTCCGCAACTATGGGCGGTCAATTGTAGCTGAATTGAGGATATTTCTAACCAAAATAAGGGTAGATTCAGATTCAGATTCAACGGTTGGGCGACTGTACTTTATTTATTAATGTGGAATAATTAATTGCGCGCGGGATACGTTGGCGCTGGATAATCCCTATCGACATGCATCTGATTGATCAAAATCTCCTTGATCAGGTGATTCATTCTCTTATCATTGACGTCGATTTTTACGATTTTGTGGCTATAATAGGTGTCGCTTTCAAACTCACTTTCGATTTTCTCGGCGAATGCAGGCGATAGTGATTTGTAGTTAAGTACAACTTCGGTTTCCTTTTCGGCTATTTTTTTTAACGTCAAAGTCCAGATTACCCCATACTCCGGAGAGAAAAAGACTTTTCTCGGCGGCGGTACTTTCAATTTTTTATTCTTTAACGAATACGTATACAGCATATGAATACTTGGTTTGGAAACATCTTTTGCCGCAGCAGTGACCAATTTATGATACTCTTTTTCGTTATCCACAACCGTTTCAATGCTTATCCCCTGCTCCTCGATTTCAAATCGGGCAGTCGAATCTGTACTTCTCAGGGCTGTGATTTTCATCTTGCTGTCGACAAACTGGCCGGACATATCGGGGATGCCCTCTTTTACGCGGTCAAAACTTGCAGCTAAACGCATCGGTACCAATTTAGTCGTCAGCGTTTGCGCATGTAGGCTACCCGCTGCAGCAATAAAAAAGAGTATTATACCAACATATTTTCTCATCATAATTGTTTTAATTTAGCGATTTCAAAACGATTAAAATCTGATCTTGAGACCTGATATTAATGTAAATTACACTTTTTTTCAGTTGTTTTCTCCTGTTGTTCGAAATTTGGCTAATCGCATTTACAATCCGCTGGATATTAATTCATATTCGCAACAGTTGGCTAATCAGATTCAAATCGTTTAAAAAAGCTTCAGAAGATGCCTATAAAGAAAAATTCAGGGTAGCTTAATTAGCGATTAGATCCGTAATTCAGTTACAAGTTTCCGTAATTGGGGTAAACATGCTGCAGGCGCTGCTTCGTAATTTTGGGTAACAAAAATAAGAAGCAGATGAAAACAAGAAAATTAGGCACGCAGGGACTTGAAATTCCAATGATCGGCTTAGGCTGTATGGGGATGAGCAGTTTTGCGTCCACTGGCGATATCTACGGCAAGGCCGACGAAAAAGAATCCATAGCCACCATCCACCGGTCATTGGAACTGGGAGGTAACTTTTTGGATACGGCCGATCTGTATGGACCCTTTGAAAACGAAAGGTTGATCTCTAGGGCCATAAGCGGCAAGCGGAACGATTACATCCTCGCCAGCAAGTTCGGCTTTGAGATTGATGATAAGGGCCAGGTGACCTGGCGTATCAATGGTCGGCCAGATTATATCCGAAAGTCTATCGAGCGCTCGCTGAAAAACCTCGATACCGATGTGATTGACCTCTATTATATGCACCGCCCCGACCCGAATGTACCCATTGAGGAAACCGTAGGTGCCATGGGCGAGCTGGTCACAGCGGGCAAGGTCAGGTACCTGGGCATTTCGGAAGTTAGTGCCGAGCAGATCCGCAAGGCACATGCGACCTTCCCGATCACGGCTGTGCAGAATGAAATCTCCCTGTTCGGACGCGAAGTAGAGACCAATGGCGTATACGATCTGACACAGGAGCTGGGTATAGGCCTGGTCGCCTACTCCCCTTTGGGCCGTGGATTTATCACGGGTGAGATCAAGTCGCCGGACGATATTCCCGAAGATGATTTCCGCAGACTTATCCCGAGGTTTCAGGGCGAACAGTTTTATAAAAACCTCGATCTGGTGCGTGAACTCGAACAGATTGGAAAAGAAAAAGACGTTACCTCGTCCCAGCTGGCCCTTGCCTGGCTGATCCAAAAAGGAATCGTGCCGATACCGGGGACAAAAAGAGTGCGCTATGTGGAGCAGAATATCGCCGCTACAGACATCCTATTGACCGCCGAAGAGCTGCAACGCATTGAGGCTATTCTGCCGATCGGACTGGATACCGGATCCCGCGATGTAAGTATTCCGCTGCAATCTTAAAAAATATAAATGCCATGCGAGCAGAAAGCGCATGGCATTTTACTTAAATTAGTCTATTATTTAACAGGCAAAAAGAGCATGTCAAAGAAAGAACCCGTACTGATCAGGATCAATAGTATCGCTGACTATCATGAAGCGCTGCAGTTGCCCAAACCGCAGCATCCGCTTTTTAGCATCACCGATTTCTCCAAAAACAAGCATATACATCCAACGGTCGAGACCACCTTTCAGCTCAACCTGTACTGCATTTCCATCAAAGAAGATGCACAATGCGTATTGGGTTATGGCCCACATCAGTACGACTTCCGGGAAGGCCTGATGACCTTCTTTAAACCCGGGCAGACGATCAGTGTTGATCCCGATACTGCCCATGCCGAAGTAGGTTATTCCCTTGTTTTCCATCCCGATTTTATCCGCACCTATGACCTGGCACACAAAATCGGCAGCTACAGTTTTTTCGATTACGAAGTCAACGAAGCACTTTTTCTGTCCGACCGGGAAAAAGAGCAGATCCGAAACATCGGAAAAGGGATCTTAAGCGAATATGACAGTCCGATCGACAGCTATAGCCAGGATGCCATTGTCAGTTTCATCGAACTGCTGCTGGTGTATTCGCAGCGGTTTTATAACCGGCAGTTTATTACGCGTAAGGTACACGATGTACCCTTGGTGAGCCGGTTTGAACAATTGCTGGATCAGTATTTTGAAGCCGAAACCGAACACAAGGGTTTACCCCAAGTGGGTTACTTTGCTGAGCGGCTGAATATGTCGAAAAACTATTTAAGCGATTTATTACGGTTGCAGACCGGTGAAAGTGCGCAGAACCATATCCAACATAAACTTATTGAAAAAGCGAAAGATCTGCTGTCCAGGTCGGAACTTTCCGTTGCCGAAATTGCCTATCAGCTGGGTTTTGAACAGCCACAGTCACTCAATCGTTTATTCAAAAAGAAAACGGAGCTCTCACCGCTGGAGTTTAGACGGAAGATGGCCTCAAGCTAATATAACATCCTTAAAATCTGCTGTATATTGAGCTGCGGGCCACCATACAGTAGAATTTTTACCTTAAAGGCGATATCGAAGCGATAAATTGCGCCAGATTTCTGTCGCAAAATGCTGATCGGAGTGTCTATTTTCAAAAAACCAGTGGTCGCCTTTTTTTACGATTTTTTGATCAATTCCATCAAGCGAAATTGGCAATTCCGTATCGAGCTTTGATAAAGACTTTTTCAACAACACCAGTTGATAATCCTGTCCTTTGTAAGTTAAACGGAACACCTGTGAACGATGTGGTTCCCCGCTTATCCCGTCAATTGTGCCTTGCATAAATATAGATCTTCTAAAATTTTTAAAATACAGCAATTACGCCAATACGAATACGCCAAAAAGTATAAAATTGAGCAAAAATCAGCTTAACATTGCATCGTTTTTATAACGAATATCAACAAATAATCGTGCCAAAGTCGATGAATTTCCTGCTCCATTGGCGATGATTTTTTTCACACATTTTGATTTCGTCATTTTGGCTACAATCAAGCTCAATTTGGCAACAGTTACCCGATGCCTTCTTTAGACATTTGTGGTATGGAATCAAACAATAACAGCATGCAAAAGACAATTTTCATTACAGGAGCTTCTTCCGGTTTGGGAAAAGCAACTGCCAAATTATTTCAACAGGCGGGTTGGAATGTGATCGCAACCATGCGAAATCCTGAAAATGAAACCGAACTTACCGGGATCGAAAACATCAGGCTATTAAAATTGGATGTTACCGATCCGGCCCAGATCAAAGAAACTGTAGCAAAAGCGATCGCTATAAGTAACATTGATGTCGTTTTCAATAATGCAGGTTATGGTTTAATGGGTGCCTTTGAAACGTTGAGCGACGAAAAGATACTTCGCCAAATCAACACGAATCTGTTGGGTGTATTGCGGGTTACACAAGCCTTTATCCCCCATTTTAGAGCACAGAAAAGTGGTTTATTTATTTCAACCACATCAATTGGTGGATTTATGGGGTTCCCGATACATTCGATGTATCATGCCACAAAATTCGCCTTGGAGGGCTGGAGCGAAAGCATGTCCTTTGAACTGAAAAAATTTGGAATAGCCATCAAAACAGTTGCTCCGGGAGGAATAGCGACAGATTTTGCAGGTCGTTCTTTGGATCTAAACCGAGCTTCGGACTATCAGGACATTGAAGACAAACTGTTCGAACAAATGGGTCTGATGATGCAAAATGCATCCACAGCCGAGCAAATTGCCCAAGTGGTGTATGAAGCCGCCACGGACAATAAAGATCAGGTACGTTATCTGGCAGGCGAAGATGCACATGCACTCTATGAAAGACGATTACAAATCGGAAAAGAAGCGTTCAGGCAAGAAATTGCAAAACAATTTGATGCCTAATTTTTTAAATCAGCAACTGCCTTGCGAGGCAGTTGTTTTTTGTAAATTTGTATAACAAAAACAGGATGCATAGTATCAATTCCATATCCGAATTTCATCGGCAATTGTCCTTGCCGGCCCCATTACATCCGCTCGTCAGTGTAATTGATGTAGCTGGAATTAAACCCGATGAAAGCGACATCTGGGAGCAGTTCTACGTGAATTTTTACAGTATTTCGCTCAAAAAAGATGTTACTGCAAAAATAAAGTACGGCCAACAGTATTACGATTTCGACAAAGGAACAATGAATTTTATTGCGCCCAAGCAGATTCAATCGTTAACGATTGCCGAAATCAGAAAGATGAATGTCGAATGCGGAAAAGGTTACATGCTGCTATTCCACCCTGATTTTTTGTATATCCATCCCCTAGCGACTAAAATAAAAAACTACAATTTCTTTTCGTATGCGCTTAACGAAGCATTACATCTCTCCGAACGGGAAGAAAAAGACATTATAGAAATTTTTCTTAAAATCGAACAAGAATATCAGCATATCGACAAGCATACCCAAGATATTATTTTGTCGCAAATTGATATGATCTTGCAATACAGCAACCGCTTCTATGAGCGTCAATTCATTACTAGGAAAGCGGTTAACCATGCGCTGCTGACCCAATTGGAAAAATTGCTGGACGATTATTTCGACAGCGAAGAAACCCTAAAACAGGGGCTTCCAACCGTAGAGTATTTAGCCGAAAGCCTCCATGTATCAGCACGTTATTTAAGCGATTTACTACGTTCAGTTACCGGTAAAAACACACAGCAGCACATTCACGATAAGTTAATTGAAGAAGCCAAGGAACAACTCACGGCGACAAGCCTTTCCGTGGCCGAAATTGCCTACAAACTCGGTTTTGAACATCCGCAATCGTTCAACAAACTGTTTAAGAAAAAAACCAATGTTTCACCTTTAGCGTTCAGGCAATCGTTTAACTGACAGAACAGTGTAAAATAAATTTTAGTGCGAGTTGTGTGTTACATTTAAAGAAACCTGCGCTCCGGCAAACCGATGTGGAATAGTTAATTAGCGCGCAGGATACGTTGGCGCGGGATAAATACCGGAGGCTTCAAAAATTCAAAAGGTGTATCTTCCGGACCATGGGAAATCAAGGATGGCAGAATGACCTTTAACAATCTTTAACTTTACTACCGGGATCTTTCAAATTTTATAGCGTATATTTACATTGTTCTATCGCTCAAGATCGAACGTTATAAAAATTAAGCATATCTCTCGAGTAAAAATCCAAATGTCCCAGTCTGTAAAATTCAGCAATGTAAATACATTGTTCTCTAAAACGTTAAAACAAAAAATCAATAACTATTTTCAAAATTCACTTCAGCCAAGAACCGGGAATCGTAAAATCTATCTGAAAGCCGCTATCCTCCTGATCAGCTTTGCGGTATTGTATCTCCTTCTGGTATTCGCACCTTTGCATTGGAGTGTTGCAATAGCATTATGTATCATTTTCGGCGCTAACCTCGCTGCGATTGGTTTTAACATTATGCACGATGCTGGGCACAATTCTTTTTCAGACAATAAAAACCTGAATACTGTGCTCTCCTACTCGCTCAATCTACTGGGCGGCAATATCTACTTTTGGAAGCTCAAACATAATATTGCACACCACACCTATACAAATATCGATGGCGAAGATCACGATATCGAAGTAAAGTTTATGCGTATACACCACGACCAGAAACTTCGGAAACACCATCGCTATCAGCGTTTTTATTTTCCGCTGCTCTATGGAATCTCCTATTTAGCGTGGATCTTTTATCAGGATTATGAGAAATATTTCTGTGGGCGCATGGGACATAAAACGGAGCAATTTCATTTTCCGGTCAAAGAGCGTATTATTTTTTGGGTCAGTAAGCTAATTCACTTCAGCTTATTTGTCATTATTCCGATCATTTTCGTCGGGTGGCTGCCCACACTTATCGGTTTGCTGATTGCTGGTACTGTGTGTGGTATGAGTCTGGCCACAGTATTCCAGCTGGCCCATGTGGTGGAAGAAACCGAATTCAAAACCATTGACCAGTCAAAGGTCGAAGAAGAATGGATGATTCATCAGATTCAGTCCACCGCAAATTTTGCTACGGGTAGCAAGGTACTTACCTGGTTGCTTGGCGGTCTCAATTTTCAGGTTGAACATCACCTTTTTCCAAAGATCAGCCATGTGCATTATCCTGCGCTCAATAGGATTGTGAAGCAGACCTGCAAGGAATATAAAATAAAATACAACGAGTTTCGGAGCTTCTGGACAGCATTTAGATCGCATTTAAAAGTGCTGGAGGCCATGTCAAAATAACCTAGTTATTAGCTAGTCGCTTCATTTCCCTTGCCCCCCTATGGCCATTATGTGCCATCGAAGTGGGCAGCTTCCAGCAAATTTTCGGTATGTTGTACAGAGCGTATATCTTTTCTGTCAATTTATCAGGTAAAATTTGACAGTTTTGCTGCAAAAATTTCAGTTTTTTAAGCTCGGTACTTTTTTTGTGAGATTTTTAATACAGTCGGCCGGCTGATAGATTTTAATTATTGTTATACTTCATTAAAAGGAGGTTACTATGAAACTTGCAAAAAGAAACTGGAACAATTTTTCACTTTTTTCGCCCATGTTTGATAATTTTAACCGCGAGCTTTTAAACTGGGACAACAAAAATTACTCATCAACAAGTACCACCGTTCCTGCGGTCAACATCAAGGAAAACGCAGACAGCTTCGAAGTGGAGGTCGCCGCACCCGGCATGGCCAAAGGCGATTTCAAGGTGACCCTCGACGGCAACCTCTTAACCATATCCTCGGCTAAGGAGGAACAAAACGAGGAGCATAAGGACAACTACACCCGCCGGGAGTTCAGCTACCAATCTTTCCAACGCAGCTTCGAACTTCAAAAGGAGGTTGTCGATCAGGACAATATCCAGGCACACTATGAAAATGGCATGCTCAGATTGACAATACCGAAGAAAGAAGAAGCCAAACAGAAAGAACCGCGGATGATCGAAATATCCTAAGATCCAAATAGCAAATTTTAATGGTTAGCCTCCCACGGAGGCTAACCTATTTTTTTCAATCTTTAAAACGAAGATTATGAAAACGTCGAATTACTATATTGAATTACAGATGTACAGCCACGGACATTATATCACTATCGCCAGTTTTGACCAAAAAAGCTGCGAAAAGATTATTCATGAATTGTTTGATGAACTGCGCGGTGAGCCTGAAGCCTCAGACAGCAGACGTCTTCGCATCAATCTTCTCCTGAACGACACAGCGACTTCGAGGACACAATTACGATCCATCCACTGTACACTGGATGAGTTGGCCGAGAACACCAAGATTATCATCAAGAAAACCTTCCGCTCAGTAAACTTTGACTGATGGGAGTGCATTTTAGCATACAACACGATCTACCAGCTTACAGACCATTTAAACACATTTTTTTTACACTATTTTTTTTATTTCAATCTTGATTTTTATCAAATTGATTTTTAATTTGGGTGCGGTTTTTCAAAAAGGTAGCTGATACCCAAACCGACATTTTTTAAAAGCTAATATTCTATTTAAATATAAATTTTAGTTATTGGATCATGTTAACAGAATTACTAATTACAAACACAGACCGACGTTTTTCTTTCAGGCCATTTCTTATCGCACTTATTGTGCTGGCTAACAGTTTCTATCTATCGGGGCAGGCCTTGAAGCCCCTCAAATCCGGTTTCGAAGCGAGGCTTGTCAATATTGAGGCCCCCAGCAACGAACCTTTTCGTTATACGACGACCTTGACCAACGGATCTGCTCAATTGGTTAACTATAACCTGAATGCCCAGCTACCCGATGGATGGCAGATTAGCTACCGCGTAGAAGGCTCCCAAGTGACTTCCCTTCAGATGCAGCCCAATAAGACACAGGAAATCAGCATTGAAATCAGCTGTCCGATCACGGCCAAGCCCGATAAATATAAAATTCCGGTACGGGCGATCTCCCCGACCGATACCTTAAAGCTTGAGCTCGAAGCAGTCGTCAAAGGCTCCTATGCCCTGGAGTTGACCACCCCCAGCGGGCGGCTGAGCGACGAAGTCGTATCCGGCAGCAGCAAGGAAATTCTACTTAAAGTCAAAAACACGGGCACCCTGCCACTCAATACCTTGGAACTGACGTCCCAATTACCCAGCCGATGGGAGGCAAGCTTCGATCCGTCGAACATCAAACAGCTCGAAGCAGGGAAATCTATTGACGTCAAAGTCAACCTAAAAGTTCCCGACAAAACTATTGCCGGTGACTATGCTTCCAAATTTGAGATCAAATCATCCAATAGTAGCGCCGACATTTCATTCCGTATGATTGTGAAAACTTCTTTGCTTTCTGGCTGGATCGGTATGCTTGTCATTGTATTGGCCATTGGTTTGGTGTATTTTCTCATCCGCAAATACGGCCGCAGATAAGGGCGCTACAAAAAGATTATCATGATGAAGGATCCTATCATTCAATTGACAGGCCTGACAAAAAGCTACGGCAAAGTAACCGCTGTAGATCAGTTGGACCTGCACATTTATCCCGGAGAGATCTTTGGCCTGCTCGGCCCCAATGGTGCCGGCAAGACAACCAGCATCCTCATGATGCTGGGCCTGACCGAACCCACTTCCGGCACAGCCTATGTCTGTGGCCATAATGCCACGCGCAATCCGATCGCCGTGAAACGAAAAGTCGGCTACCTGCCCGACAACGTAGGTTTCTACCCGGATATGACAGCGCTGGAAAACCTAAGCTTTATTGCCAGATTAAATGGTCTTTCGGAATCCTATGCACAAGCTTCTGCAAAAGACATGTTACATATCGTGGGACTCGAACGGGAAATGCATAAAAAAACGAGCGCTTTTTCCCGCGGTATGAAACAACGTCTAGGCTTGGCCGAAGTGCTGATCAAGGCTCCCGAGATTGCCATCCTTGATGAGCCTACACTGGGCATTGATCCCAAGGGTGTTGACGAATTCCTTGAGCTCATCAAGCAGCTCAGCAGGGAGCATAACCTAACGGTACTGCTTTCTTCACACCACCTCCACCAGGTGCAGCGTGTATGCGATCGGGTGGGTATTTTTGTTGGCGGAAAATTACTGGTTGAAGGATCGCTCGAAAGCCTTGCCCATAACCTGCAGCAGCAGAAAGGTATCAGTACCGTCATTACCCTTGACCATGCCCAAGGTGATTCCAAACGGTTTGAAGAAGCATTAAAGACCCTGCCCGGACTCCGTGATCTTAAAGTGAACGGATTTACGATCGAATTAAAGACAGACAGCGATATGACAGCACTAGCGGTACGCATGCTGGTAAACAATGGCGCTGATATCGTTTCCGTGAACCGCAACGACTACCAGCTCGACGATATTTATAATACATATTTTGAGAACAGCATAACTACAGATAATGCCTATGAAAAATCCAAGGGTTTCTTCAAAAGATACCAATAAACGGCCATCCTTTCCGATGCAGGTGCTGGTCCGCAAAGAAATTGCGGCACATATCCGCAGCTGGCGTTTTATTATACTGATCCTGCTCATCGTACTGACTTTCGGCGCATCCCTCTACGTTTCATCCATGGGGCTCAAGGACGCTGTCAGCAATATGCGCGATCCTGATCAGTCATTTCTTTATCTCAAGCTACTGACCACAACGGATAATTCCATTCCGCCATTTCATGTTTTTTTAAACTTTCTAGCGCCACTACTGGGCATAGCCCTCGGTTTTGACGCCGTCAATGCAGAATACAACAACGGAATACTCACCCGTTTGCTGGCGCAGCCGATTTACCGAGACAACCTGCTTTTCGCCAAATTTCTGGCGCCACTGGCCGTGGTGGGTACATTATTTGTTGCGCTGGTCATGCTGATGATCGGCGGCGGTCTCCTGGGTACAGGTGTCCGGATAGAACCCCAGGAGTTGCTGCGTATCTTCGGTTTTACCTTGATCAGTGTGCTCTATGTTGCCTTCTGGCTGAGCCTTTCCATTCTGTTGTCGATACGCTTTCGCCAGCCGGCCACCTCAGCACTTACCGCGATCGGCATCTGGTTGTTTTTTACGGTATTCTTTCCTATCCTGGTCAATCTGGCAATACGTCCCTTTTTGCCCAATCCCAATTATATTTCGGAGCAGGAGTACATCGGCTATAATGAGCTCATCTTAAATCTGCTCCGCTTATCACCGAGCCAGCTCTATACCGATGCCACCACTACCCTATTGATGCCCTCGGTACGCAGCTTAGGTCCCATTTCCATGGAACAGATGGTCGGTGCCATCCCCGCACCGCTTTCCTTTCGGGATAGTTTTCTGATGGTCTGGCCACAGGTCAGTGGACTCTGCGCAGCCATGATGATCTGTTTTGCCTGGTCCTATTACATTTTTATGCGAAGGGAAATCAGAAGTTAAGTGTTTCCACCAAAGCAGCTTGTTAAAAACTGCATTCATAAACTATAAGGCGCACGCTCTTGTGCGCCTTTATTATCCCTCACTGAAACTGGCCGAAGCCGGGGCAGCGCCAAAAACGCAGTACACAGGATGTTGCAATTAATGTTTTGCTTACTGAAAAAAGAAAAGATCAATAGCGTGCGCCTTGCTACATTAGAATAAAAACACACGAAATAAAAACAATTTAGGTGGTATTTTGGTATATTTATATACAGTTAATAACAGCTGAACTTAACAAATCAGGCTATGAAAATTCTATTGACCGGAGTGACGGGGTATATTGGAAAACGTCTTTTGCCTGTGTTGTTAGAACAGGGGCATGAAATTATTTGTTGTGTAAGAGATAAGAATCGTTTTGATACCTCGGCAATTCCGGGGCATGTTCAAGTTGTTGAAGTCGATTTCCTGGATAACGAAAGTCTGAAAGAAATTCCACTTAAAATTGATATTGCTTATTTCCTGATCCATTCCATGGCGACGCAGTCAGGTGATTTCCAGCAAATGGAAGCGCAATGTGCGACCAACTTCCGCAACTTTATGGAAAAAACCAGCGCGCAACAGATCATTTATCTGAGTGGAATAATTAATTCAGATCACTTATCGAAGCATCTCGACTCGAGAAGAAACGTAGAAAACATCCTGGCAAGCGGACGGATTCCGATCACCACCTTGCGGGCCGGCATCATTGTTGGCTCGGGAAGCGCATCTTTCGAGATTATTCGGGATCTTGTGGAAAAACTCCCGGTTATGATTACGCCAAAATGGCTGCAGACGAAATGTCAGCCCATCGCCATACGCAACGTGATCGAATTTATGATCGGTGTTATCGCCAACCCGCATACCTTTAACAAAAGCTATGATATCGGGGGGCCAGACATCCTTAGCTACAAAGAGTTGCTGCTGCAATATGCTGCCGAACGAAAACTTAGGCGACAGATCTTTGTTATCCCGCTCATGACGCCGCGGCTTTCCTCCTACTGGCTCTATTTTGTTACCTCGACGTCTTATAACCTGGCCAAAAACCTAGTCGATAGCATGAAAGTAGAAGTGATCTGTAAACCCAATAATCTGGCGGAAGAACTCAGTATTACGTTGATCAATTACAGGCAATCCATCCAATTAGCTTTTCAAAAAATTGAAAGCGACAATGTGGTTTCCAGCTGGAAAGACGCACAGACCAGTCACATTTTATCGGGCGGCCTCAGCAGGCTACTGGAAGTGCCCAGTTATGGTTGCTTTAGGGATGTTCGCTCGGTTCCCCTCCACAATAGTGAAGCATCATTGACCAAAATCTGGTCCATTGGAGGAAATTCTGGCTGGTATTATGGCAACTGGCTCTGGAAAATCCGTGGATTCATGGATCAATTGGTCGGCGGAGTGGGTATACGGAGAGGGCGAAAAAATAAAAGCGATCTGGCTGCAGGTGATGCACTTGATTTTTGGCGCGTACTGATCGCCGATAGAACCACGAAAAGATTACTCCTTTATGCCGAAATGAAACTTCCTGGAGAAGCATGGCTAGAATTTAAAATCGAAGATAATATCCTGCTGCAGACCGCGACCTTTAGACCCCTGGGCCTTGCCGGAAGGCTCTATTGGTATGCCGTATGGCCTTTTCACGGCTTCATATTTAGGGGCATGATAAATAGAATAGCTAAACCTTAAAAATAAGAATTCATAAACGATGATTTATAATGAGAACGCAATTGCGGCATTTGAAAGAAGATACAGAACAAATTTTATAAACTCGCTGGGCGACTTTAAAAGTTACAAACAGCTTTCGTGCCCGATAACTGCTTAAAAGAGGATGGTTATATCGCTATCGAAGAAGCCGGGACAGTTACCTCTAGCGGTCTTGACACCTATCATACCACAGGCCGGATTGAACGATTACCTTATGCGAAGCCTTAGGTAACTTTTCGCTAGGATTTTTATAAAGAAAGCACACAGTTCGACTTTCTTCAAGACTTTACTTCCCAGAGCGGAAAATAATGTGTTACGCTATAAAATGTATTCTTTATCTTTGGTCTAATGGACATCAAGAAAAAATTTGGTAGTGCCTCATTTGGCGAAGACTTTATCTTACAGGCATTGAGTTGTTCTCCCGAGCCTACATCAATCTATACTGGAACAGAGATGACCATCCAGTTTGCCAATGCGGGCATGCTTTCCCTTTGGGGCAAAGACGCATCCGTTATTGGCAAAGCGCTGATCAGTGCTATTCCCGAACTGGAAGATCAGCCGTTCTTAGCTATTCTGCAAGAGGTTTGGCGTACGGGTAAATCCTATTCCGTTACCGAGGCACCAGCCCGGCTCATCAAGAATGGTGTTCCGGTGACTGATTATTTCGATTATGAATACAGAGCCCTATTAGACGAAAACAATAAAACATGGTGTATTTTAAACACCGCCCGCAACGTTACTTTAAGAAGGCAGCATCAGCAACAGATACAGAAAAAAGAAAAAAAGGAACAAGGGCTGATGGAGGAAATGGCGGCAACGCTCGAAGAATTGACCGCTACAAACGATGAACTCAACAGTTCCTTACAACTTCTGGCAGAAAGCCGTGAGCAAGTACGGACAATTATTGAGCAGGCACCTGTTGGCATAGCGATGCTGAAGGGACCGGAGTTAATCATTGACATAGCCAATCCGACCATATTAAAAATCTGGGGGCATCAGTTAGCCGATGTGCAGGGCCGGCCCCACGAAATCGCAAGGCCCGAACTGCAAGGCCAGCCAGTGAATCAGTGGCTCCGGGAAGCGTTCGAAAAAGGCGAACGGAAAACAAACAATGAACTTTCCATATTGCTGCGTCACAATGATGGGCTGCGGGAGGCAATTGTAAACTCGATTTATCAACCTATTTTTTCAGCTGACAATAAAGTCACGGGAATTCTGATTATCCTGGAAGATATTACCGACCAAGTCCTTGAACGGCGGAAAAGTGAAAAAGATCAACACATGCTGTCCATGGCAATAGATGCCGGCGAGCTTGCGACGTTCTATTACGAGCCCCAAAATAATCTGTTCTCCGGAAACGCCCTGTTAAAATCATGGTTTGGTTTGGCCAATGAAGAGCAGCTGGATTTATCAGCTGCTATTGCTTCCATTGCAGAACAGGATCAGGAACGTGTAATGGCTGCTATAACTGATGCACTTAGCCAAGAGTCAGATGGCAATTACTTTATTGAATACCGTATCCTAAATCCACAAGATCCCAAAGGCAGACTCGTGCAGGCACGCGGTAAAGTGTTTTATGATGCCAAGGGAAACGCTGCCAGCCTCAATGGTACTTTACGGGATATTACCGAACAGAAAGCTGAGGAACAGCGGAAAAATGATTTTATAAGCATCGTTAGCCATGAATTGAAGACACCGCTGACCTCCATAAACGCCTATCTTCAATTAATGCAGCGTCAGGCAATCCTTACAGCAAACACGAATTACCAAAACATTACAATGAAATCCCTTCGACAAGTTCGCAATATGAAGAACTTAATCAATGGATTCTTGAACATCTCGCGATTCGACTCCGGCAGAATGATGATCGAAAGAGAAGTGTTTGATCTGAAGGAATTATTTGCTGAACTTGAAGATGAATTTAAATTGAGGATCAACACCCATCAGATTGTCGCTGACCTGACGCAAAGTCTATCCATTGCTGCTGACCCCAACAAGATTTCGCAGGTAGTCCAAAACCTTGTGGAAAATGCGGCCAAATATTCGCCGATAGGAACCCAGATTACATTTGGTTATTCGCCCAAGGCAAATAACGTTATCGAAATTTTTGTCAGTGACGAGGGTATGGGTATTGCCGAAGAAGACCGGGATCAGATATTCGAGCGATTTTACAGGGCAGGAAAAGATAAGGTCGGAACAATTTCGGGATTTGGCATAGGACTGTATCTCTGCCGTGAAATTGTAGAACTGCATAATGGACATATCGCTGTGGAGAGCAACTCGGCCGGAGGAACCACATTTAAGGTACGGCTTCCAGCTCAATAATATAATATTATAAATTCTTTTCTTCGGTTCTTCGGAAAACACATACGCGGACATGTTGGTCGTTTAATTGCCTTTAAATGACTTTTCTTTTTTACGATAGGCTTACTTTTGTCGCAAATGTTTCCCGTTCGGGATTTAAGAAGAGCAAGATGAAGAAAGAATCGCGCATCATATCGCTCATTGTAGGTGGCACTTTACTTATGGAAATGCTTGACACCACAGCGATATCGACGGCCTTACCCAAAATGGCACATGATTTTGAGAGTGATGTTGTACACCTCAGTGCAGGTATTACCTCTTACACCGTCATGTTAGCTGTATTTATTCCAATCAGCGGCTGGATTGCCGATCGCTACGGCGCAAAAAAGGTTTTCAATATGGCGATTATCGGCTTTATACTTTCTTCAATCGCATGTGGACTGAGTACCAACCTAACATCTTTCGTCATTGCACGTATTTGCCAGGGTACAGCCGGAGCCCTCATGGTACCGGTGGGACGACTCATCGTACTCAAGCACACCGAAAAGAGAGATCTGGTCGAAGCGATCGGTTATATTGCCTGGGCCGGATTGTTAGGCCCTATTATCGGTCCCGTACTGGGCGGATTTTTTACAACCTATTTTAGCTGGCACTGGATTTTCTTTATCAATATACCTGTCGGCATATTTGCGCTGTGGGCCGTGCATCAATTTATTCCAGCGATGGAATCCGAAAATAGCCGTCCGCTTGATATTATCGGTTTTTTTATCAGTGGTATCGGTCTTGCCGGCATTATGCTGGGGACTGAAATGATCGGCGCAGCCCAAGGCGATTATACAAAACCAGCCGCAACTATTGTGGCAAGCTTTGCGCTGATGGCCGTTTCAATCTGGCACTCCAAACGTATCAAGTACCCGTTGATTGATTACAGTATTCTCAACGTAAAAACCTTCCGGATTACGGTATATTCAGGCTCCATTACCCGTATGGTGATCAATGTTGCTCCTTTTATATTGCCCCTTATGTTACAGTTGGGTTTTGGACTGAGCCCCTTTCACGCCGGACTCCTCTATATGGCCAACATGTTTGGTAGTATGAGCATGAAACCGGTGGCCATGTGGATCACACGGCGGTATGACTTCCGCAAGGTCCTGATCGGCAACGGTATTATTTTAACACTCGTAACCGCTGGACTCTCCCTCCTTTCCATACAAACACCGATCTGGCTGGTGGCGATTGTATTCTTTTTCTCGGGCCTTACACGCTCGCTCCAATTTACCAGCCTAAATACCCTGGCTTACGCAGACGTGCCCAATGAACAGATGAGCAATGCAAATACACTGTACAATACGGCACAACAAATGGCACTTGGTATGGGTATCGCCCTAGGCGCAGTGACACTACACCTGGCAAGCAGTTATTATCAGGATACGGTTTATCAGATGCGGGATTTCAGCTTGGCCTTGCAGTTAATTGCTGGCTTATCACTCCTATCCTTAATCGAGTATTTCAAAATTAAACCAAGTGACGGAGCCAATTTAAGGGGTATATCCTTAAAGAAAGAAATTCAGAATGCCGCTTAGTTTTTTAAATATGAGGTAGGCTTTTCGTTATTAGATAGGCTTTTAGAAAAGTAGCCAAACTGTTTTTTAAACGCATGGGAAAAATGCGATAGATGTCCGAAGCAGGCCGCTTTTCTTCCCTTAGGAGATAATGTGCTTCATCCAGTCTTTTTTTTCAGTATCCATTGGTGCGGGGAGGTTTGGAAAACCTTTTCAAAATCGCGGTTAAACGTGGAAAGCCTCCGATCGAATCACCGATATATTTTATTAAGATCCATAGCTTTCGTAGCCTAATCTAAGTAAATATTAAGAAATCTGGGCTTCCTCAGTAAAATATGATGTACACGGCATACTTATATGAAAAATACTTCCCTTTCCAATTGAACTTTCGGCCCATATTTTCCCTTTATGATCACTAACAATACGCGACGATAAATACAAACCGATCCCAAGACCCGCCACATGAGCCTTAACTTCAGAAATACGATAGAACTTCTCAAACACTTTCTCCAAATCACGCGCATTCATACCTATACCCTCATCCGCAATTGAAATATTCACATATCCATTTTCAATCGTTTTCACGGTCAAACTAATAGTCGTGTTTTCATTTGAATATTTAGCGGCATTTCCAATAAGATTATTTATGACCTGCTCCAAACGTAACCTGTCACAATTGATAAAGATAGGTACATCTTCCGTTATCAACTTGAACCGATGTGCCGGTATCAAATTCTTCAAGAGCATTTCAAGATCCTTCAAATAATTATTTAACTCTAATTGCTCAAAATTATAATCAAACTTATCTAATTCGGATTTTGAAATATCCAGCAGCCGCGAGATTAAATCCTGTAATTTTTGAACCTGGGTGTTAATTTTAACTAAAAATGGCGTGACATCCTGCTTCTCGCTTGCACGTAAAGCAAGTTGCGTCAATCCTTTCAAAATCGTCAAGGGAGTTTTTAACTCATGACTCGCCACAGAAAGAAATTCATTTTTTTGGTTTATGATATAATTCGCAGTTTGTAACTCGGATTCGGCTTGCAGGTTTATTTCGTTAAGTTCATGATTTTTCGCGAGCAAAAGTTCATATGGGCTCTTTTCTTCTTCGAACTCAAAGTAAAAACGCATACTTTTCACCTTATCCCTATCCATTCGGACAAATGATGGTATCGTAACGGATATACTTATTGTGTGCCGATCGCCATATTTCTTTTTATCGAAATGCGGTACTAATTTACTGGCATAATTAAGTCCATTAGCGTTTTCCAAGGGCAAGATTTCTATATAGGTATATCGTGCGACTAAAAAACATTTGCTTGCTGCAAAAGAGATAGCTAACTCAAGTATGCCCTCTCGTGCTTTATCAATAACTTCTCTAGAAATTTCCGAGACAGCGGTAGCAAAAGTGGTCTGGCCTGAAATAGAAAAATTTAATAGCCTGGCAGTATCTTTTGACTTCCGATATGCAAGCGACATATCTAATTCATTTTCTAAAGAAATTTTTAAAATACTATCCATATCAATTTACATTAATCTTGCAATCACCACCGTCATATCGTCCGTCTGCCTTCCAAAACTTTTATATATTGCCGACGCTTGAATGCTTGGGTCATATCTCTTTATGTACGCTAATTTGTCTATATCCCATCTAGATTTAATACCATCTGAGCAGAAGGTAACCACAGGATATTCAATACCACTTAGTTCTTGACTATTAATTGTGTTGGGTAGCACATGACCTATTATCCCATTGTAGCAGATTATGCTTTTTGACCGTAGTATATTGGAAAATTTCGTAGCGATATTTCCCACACCACTGACCTGCCATGTTTTGGTGGCCAGATTATAAACCACAACAGAGGCCACTATCCCCCTAGTTTTACGAATAGCCTCATGAATATGCCGTATGATATCCTGAGGAAGGTCTTTATCACAATTTCTAAAAGCGATGATTGCTTCACTGACCGCCTGATGAGCCAAAAGCCCATGGCCCAACCCATCGGCAACTAAAATAAAAATTTTATTACGCTCAAATTTGTAGTCAAATCCATCTCCGCTTACCTCCTGACCGGGCATCGCCACCACCATGGGTGTAATGCGCATGGGGAGGTTAATCTCATTCGATGATCTGATCATTATTCGAGAGAGCAAAATAGTACCCCAGCCATCCTTCGTATAAATCTCAAAAAAATCTGAGAGGCGTTTAATAGTGCCCAATCCTATGCCCAGCGAATTTGTCGACGAATTTCCGTCAATAAGCATTTTTTCCGGATCAACTATTCCAACGCCGCTGTCGATACACAAAATCTCAACGTATTCAACACTTTGAATCACACATTTCTTGCATAACAACTCCCCCTCTTTCCCATATTTCTCAATGTTGGATATCATCTCGGCCACCACAATGTCCATATTGGCAAGCTTCGTTTCCGACATTCCCGCCTCAAGGGCATATTTTCTGATTTCCTTTTTTGTCAGCGAAAAATAACTTCTGTCTCTTAACTCAAAACGCTTATAACACGTATCAACCATTTGCCCACTTTATTATTGTCACGGTAGTACCTTCACCTAATTTGCTTTTAATTTCAAATTGATTAACCAAACGTTTGGTCCCGGGCAAACCAAGGCCCAAACTTTTGCCGGTTGAGTATCCATCCTCCATCGCTTTATTTATATCCTGGATCCCTGGCCCGCGATCCTCAAAAACAAGTTTTATCGCTTTATTCCTCCCATCCGTGACAGATTCAATTGATGCCTGTCCGCCATTTGCATACTTGAGCATGTTGCGGGCAAGTTCACTTGCAGCCGTTATCAATTTAGTTTGGTTGACTAATCCCATTTTAATCGCAACTGCAGCATCTTTTACTCTATTTCGGAACGGAATAACATCTTGCTCTATAAGAATCATCATCCTTTCTCTATTCAGTGTCGTCCATATCATAGGTAGATTGTTCAAGATCTACTGAGTCAATGTCAATTTTTCCTTTCAACAGCTCCATCCCTTTCTCGACATTTAAGGCAGTATATACTCCATTTAATGGTAAGCCAAGTTCGACTAACGTTATAGCAACGGCAGGTTGAATGCCAACGACAACAGTATAGGCGTCTAATAATTTTGACATATTGGCAATATTCCCCAAAATTCTTCCCATAAAAGAATCCACAATGCCCACAGCCGATATATCTATCAAAACTCCTTTTGAATTATACTTTTCAATCGCATTAATTAAATCAGATTCTAGATTTAATGCCAAACGGTCATATAAATCAACTTGTATTGTCACTAACAAAAAGTGCCCCATTTTTAAAATAGGAATCCTCTCCATACTCAACTCCTTATTTTTTTTGATTAGCTTTTAATTCTATATTCGTTATACGAAGTGCATGTTTCAGCGCACTCGCTAATGTTGCTTTGGTCACGATCTGAGATAGATCAATACCCAGATGTACGATTGTCTGCGCGATCTCAGGGCGGATACCGCTAATAATACAGTCAGCTCCCATCAAACGCGTCGCACTTACCGCCTTCAACAAATGTTGGGCAACCAACGAGTCAACTGCCGGAACACCAGAAATATCCAAGATCGCTATACTACTTTCGGTCTCTACTATTTTTTCCAATAAATTTTCCAAAACAGTTTGCGTACGTGCACTATCCAATGTACCTATGATCGGAAGTGCCAAAATGCCGTCCCATACCTTGATAACTGGCGTGGAGATTTCAGATATTTCATCTGTCTGTCTCAATATAACATCTTCACGTCCTTTTATAAATGTTTCGAAGGTATGGATGGCTAAATTATCCATAATCCTACTTAGCGCTATAAAAAAATGCAAAGGTTGTTGATCCCCCTCTGTAACCAATATTTCCAAAATGGCTTCCTTTAGGGTATAAACAAAGTTACCCGTCTCCCGAGGGGTGAATCCCTGTCTGGCTCGGCTAAAGGAAACATCTTTTAATAATTCGATTAAGGTATAAAAGTCCGGAGAATTAACGATATCTAAATTGTCCCCATCAATCGAATCTATCAAAAGGTTAACGACCTGTTCCGAGTACTCTTTAGTTTCCTCTTCGTCAAAGGAAATTCCAGCAGCAATTTTCTCATCGCTCTGTTTTTTCAGCCACGACTCTAATATTTGCGATTTATTGTTCTTAAGTTGTTTAATATATTCCATATTTATATTATGATTATCAAATTTATTTCCATTGATTAGATTATACTTGTCCAAATTGTATCCTAAAGATTGTTCCACCGTCAATTATACTCTGTACAAAAACATTAATTTGTAATTGCTCGGCAATTCCATGTACGATCGAAAAGCCTAGGCCCAGATTTTCGCCAGGCATGAAAAGAGGTTCTCGGAGAGGGGAAATCCACCTTCTGTCCAGCGTCATTGACTATTTTCTCAGGTCTACCTGCCCAAACAATCTCTTTAACTTGCTCCTTTCTGTACATACAGATAAACCAACCCTTTGCCGGAAGTATATTGATCCGGATAATTCCGGGAAATTCTATTGCAGATTCCTGATTTTCCGAAGGCTCGAACTGATCTGTGGAAAACATTTCAGCGAACTGGTTAGTTTCTATATATTTCTCTAACAATAATTGCTCCCGATGATCAGGGACTTCTCCAAAAGAAATCATGCCGTCATTTCGTCTGATCAATATGCCATCAGCTTTAACCGTTTTCATTATTTTGGAAGCAAATTCTTCTATGGTCGCTTCCTCGTCCAAATTTTCCATCAAACGGGCCAACATCTGCTTTTCAACATCAGTAACCAATGTCCTTTTTTGGATTTTTCGCCGCTGATAATCCGCAAAATAGTAGTTTATAGCATATTCGATAAGAAGTTCAGATACATAGCGCTGTGTTAAATCTACATTTTTTGCTATTTTGTTCTGACAGACCACCAAGCCCCAAAGCTGATCATTTAGAATTATGGAAAAACTAGCACTCGCACTTACTCCTGCATTTCTTAAATACTTCAGATGAATAGGTGACAATGCTCTCAAACTACATTTCCCGAGATCCAATTGGTCAGGATCAATTCCTAAGATGTCAATCGTTGGTGCGTTAATATCAGCGACATGACGTGCGCGGAATCGAAGGTACAACGCTCTTGCCTGGGCAGGGATATCAAATTCTGGATAGTGAAATCCCAATATCGAATCGATGTTTTCCACTTTATTTTCGGCGATCACCTGACCCGTTTTATCCTTATTGAATCGATAAACAGCAATACGGTCAAAACCTATAATATCACGAATGAGATCACATAGTGTAACCCATATTTTCTCCCTATAGGCCTGCAAATGACGGGCATATTCATAGATGCGACCAATATTCTTAACGTGCCCGTCGCAAGGTTCAATCTCTAAAAATGTCTTTTGATCTTCGAAAAAAAAAGTGAGGTCATATTCTCTATCCATTAACAAAATCTTTTCAGAATAACGACAATGTGCGACACTGATCTTCCGATATATTTTGTCAATATCTAAGGCTAAATTGGGAGCTAAAAGCTGTAAAATTTCAGGTAATCCTTTACCTAATATGTTATTCAAAGGCTGTTTAAGTAATTTCAACGAATTCTCACTCGTTGCAATACAAAAATCATTAGCGAAAACTATTAGATAACCGTGAGACTGGATTTTCCCACACAGATGAATTTCCTCTTGATGACACTCTTTCATTAACAAAAAATAAATAACCACTTAATAGGATATCTTTTTAGAGTTTTTGCCAATATACTCTCAGCTCCCGCTCCTCAAATATGTCATATCTGGACGAAATTAAGAAAAAATCACAAAGATACAGCAGAGATATATCATAAAAATTGCTAACAAAGTTTATAAAATGGCTCCAACTGGTTCTGATTTTGGTAATCTGTTCGATACAATGTAAGCAATGAAAGGCCCAAAAGGACCTTTCATACTTTTTAGAGCTAATGATGGCGCACTTATTTTTCCAAAGGTAGCTTGACCCCCTCTTTGATTTCTTCATTGGCATGCAGCAAGATCTGATCGCTCCTGTTTAATTTTCCAAAAACTTCGGTAGAATCATGCGTGGATACCCCTTCTTTGATATCCACAAAATGTGTCTTGCCATCTATGAGCTGGATCACATACTGCCTTTCTGTCGAACGTACAATACTATTGGAAGGTACCAATAACGAATTGGCTCCGGCAGACAATGGAATATCGACCTCACAGTATAAACCGGGTTTGAGCTTATTATCCGAGTTGGCCACATCGACCTCTATTGCTTCAGATTGCATGGCGCCCAAGGAATTCGCTGAACGGGCTATCATCCCTTCAAACACCTTATTCGGGGTGTTATTAAAACGGTAAGCGACCTTTTTCGAGAGGTCGACTTTATCGACATAGGTCTCGGGGATCTGCACTTCCAATCTTAATTTATTGAGATCTTGCAGGATCAACAGGGGTTGATCATTTCCTTTTCCCGGTCCGACCAGTGCTCCCTCGGAGACGTTACGCTGTACAATCACACCATTGAATGGCGCTTTGATATTCAGGTAAGACTGCAACATTTCAACTTCTTCTACATTTGCTTTTTCCGACATGGCTACCGCTTCGTCAGCTTTCATCTTTGATAGCGCATTGTCCAGATCAAGTGGTGATACTGCCCCTTCCTCCTGTGCGGCATTTTTGAGCCTTTTATATTTATCCTTACTCGCAGAAGCGGTTTCCTGTGCCTGCACAAAACGTGAATGCGCGGCCTGCACCGCAGCGAGCATTTCTGGCGCCTCCAGCTGCATCAGCAGCTGTCCCTTTTTGACAACTGTACCTCTGTCCACAAAGATATGCTTGACGAAGCTGTTCATTTTGGCATAGATATTTACCTCATTAAAAGGTTTGAGCTTACCGGGTAAACGCACACTGCTGGACATGACTTTCTCTTGTATGACTGTGGTCTGATAGGTGCTGGCCTTAGCCGGATTTTTCGGCGTCAGGTCAATGGGCTTTTCGGTGTGACCGCAAGCGGAAAGTAATCCTGTCAGTACTAGTAAATAGCCTATTTTTTTCATCCGTTTGATATTCTTGTTCATTACTCAATTGTGTCTTTAAGGCATACATGCTGCCTTTGGCGATTTTATCTTTAAATACAATTCTCTTTCTGTTGCATAGTAATTTCTGTCTTTATCCTACCAGTTTATACTGCTGGGTTTCGATTCGGAAAGAATACTACATTTTTTTTAGTTTACACTATTTGTGTTTTTTCCACCAGTGGCTTTTGATGATCAGGCTCGTCCTGCGGCAAAAGTGATTCGGAATTGAACGTTGATTTTTCCTTCATCCACACAAACAGGAGCGGCAGAATAAAGAGAGCAGCAAATGTGGACGCAAACAGGCCACCGATCACGGCCCGGCCCAATGGAGCTGCCTGCTCACCCGTCTCCCCCATTCCCATGGCCATAGGAATCATGCCGGCAATCATTGCCATACTGGTCATCAGGATCGGCCGTAGCCGCGTTGTTGCGCTGGCCAGCGCTGCCGTCCTGGCATTGCGGAATTCCAGCCGCAATGCTTCCGCATTGGACACGATCAAAATGGCGTTGGCTACGGAGACACCAGTAGACATAATCATCCCCATGTATGATTGCAGATTGAGTGTTGACCCTGTGAGCAATAGCATCGCCAAGGATCCTAGGATCACTGCAGGAATAGTCACCAATGCGGTCAGCGAAAGCTTCACACTTTGATAATTCGCTGCCAGTAGTAGAAATATAACAACAACGGCACAGGCTAGCCCCAACTGCAAACTACCCATGGTATCGAGCAATAGTGTCGACATCCCTTTCATTTCCACCACAACACCACGCGGCGGAGCCGGGAGTTCACGAATAGCGTGTTGCACATCCGCTGTTGCTGTCCCCAGGTCTTTCTTATGGATATTTGCCATCACGGTCAAATATCGCCTTGGCCCCTGACGGTCATACTCACCTGGTAGATATTGTGTATTGAAACTGGCTATATCGCCCAAGGTCGGTGTGAGCTGCCCTTTCACGAGCGGGATTTCGCGCAGCTCGTCCATCGTATTCATCACATATTCAGGCACCTGCACCTGAACCTGATAGGTATAGGTATTGTTTTCATCAAGCCATTGGATCTTCTGCGTAAACCGGCTAGAGGAAGTGCTGGCTGTTACCGAACGAGCAATATCATCCATCTGCAGACCAAGCTGTGAGGCTTTGAGCCGGTCGATGGCAATCGAAATGGTCGGCAACCGGAGCGGTTGCGCAATCTGCACATCCCGTAGATAATCGATGTGCCGCAATGAGCTGACAACCTGATCGGCATAGACCTTCAGTTCGTCCATTTTCTTTCCAGCTATCCGCACCTCGATCGGCGTTGCAGCGCCTTGGCTCATAATCTTTTCGGTCATATCAATAGGCTCAAAATTTAGGCGCAATTTGGGCAGTCTATAATGGATATTACGTCGTAAAACATCTTTGAGTTCGTCCATATTCACATGGTAGTCCGCATTCAGGTTCACCTGGATCACGGCTTCGTGCGTTCCGGTGTTGAATACATAAAGGTTGCTGACGCCGTAGCTACTGGGCACCAGGCCAACATAGGCCGAACTGATGGCAACCTGATGGTTGACCGTACTATCGATTACCTGCAGCACCTGTTTGACGGACTCTTCGGTTCGCTCCAGCCTGGTTCCATCGGGCTCTTTGATCCTGAGCTGAAACTGCCCATTGTTAACCATGGGCATCATATCCTTGCCGATGTACACAAATGCCGCTGCCGATAGCGCCAGCGTGAGCAACAGATAACCGATGATGACTTTGCCCTTATGGCGCATGGAGCGGTATAAGCCGAAGCGATAACGTTTTTTGATCTTATCGAAAAAGCCCGGCGAGTCGGACTTGAAATGACCGATATGATGCTCTTTGAGCAGCCAGTTGGATAAAATAGGTACCAAGGTCTGGGCCATAAAATACGAAGCGATCATCGTCAATCCAATCGATAAAGAAAGTGGCAGAAACATCGCCCGGGGAATCCCGGTCATCATAAAAGAAGGTGCAAAAACCGCCAAAATACAGAACAGAATCAAAAGCAGCGGCACGGCAATCTCCTGACAGGCCTTATAGATAGCCTTACGTTTGTGCGTACCCTGTTCCTGATGCTGGTGTATGCTTTCGATGGTCACCGTGGCCTGATCGACAAGGATACCAATGGCTAGGGCCAAACCGCTCAAGGTCATAATATTGATGGTCTGGCCAAACAATGTCAGCAGCAGGACGCCAATCAGAATGGATACTGGTATGGTGACGATCACAATCAAGCTGCTTCGCCAGTCGCGCAGAAACAAGAGTACCATGAGACCGGTAAGCAAAGCACCGAGTCCCCCTTCGTGCAAAAGACTCTGCACCGAGTTCATAACCGCTACGGACTGGTCAAATTCATAAGACACCTTCACATCCTCTGGCAGCAGATTCTGAATTTCCGGAAGCTTAGCCTTTAGGTTGCTGACTACTGCCCAGGTGGACGCATCCGATGTCTTAACGGCAGGGATATAAACAGAGCGCCGACCATTGATGAGTGCATAACTTACCGTCACATCCGAGGCGTCCGATACGCGTGCGACATCTTTGATATAAATCGGGATCCCATTTTTTGTCAGAATAGGGATATCAGCAAAATCTGCAACATTCTTGATCAGTGAATTGATGGTGGTCACATACATCGTGTTGTTGAGGTGCAGGTTACCCGATGGGGACATCACGTTAAATTTCGACAATGCCATTACCACCTCATCGGCGGTCAGGTTGTAGCTCCGCAATTTATTGGGGTCTACATTGACCGTGATCGTCCTGGAGTTGGCTCCAAAGGGCGGCGGTGCCGAGAGGCCCGGTACTGCAGAAAACATGGGGCGTACCAGCGTGCTCGCCATATCGTAGATCTCCTTGAGGCTTCTTGTCTTGGAAGAAAGCACCAGCTGACCCACGGGTAAAGAGGAAGCATCAAAACGGACCACCTGTGGCGGCAATGCCCCTGGCGGAAAAAACTTCATGGCCCGGTTTACCTGCAGCGCTACCTGCGCTGACGCCTCGGCCATATCGGTATTTTCGTAGAAACTAAGTTTTAGGAGCGTAAGCCCCTGAATATTTTTGGCGGATATATTTTTGATTCCGTTGACATAGAGAAACTGATCCTGCATCCGGGAGGAGAAAAAACCTTCCATCTGCTGTGGGGACATCCCGCCGTAAGATTCAATGACGTAAATGGTCGGTGAATTGAGCTGCGGAAAGATATCAATCGGTATTTTCAGTACAGCGAGGACCGAAAAGAGCAGCAGGCTGAGGGTGATGATCACTGTGGTAATCGGCCTTCGTAAAGCAGCTGTGACTAGTGACATAAGTGATTAGTTAAAAAGTTGAAGAAAGCCATCGACATTGTTCTGTGCCACCACCTGGTGGAACAATGCCAGATAATAATTATACTTGGCGGTGATGTAATCGCGCTCTGCCTGATTGAGCATGTTCTGGGCAACGTTGACCTCCACAATATCGATCAGCCCATTTTTATACAGGGAAAATTTCTGGCGGTAGGCGGCATTGGCAGCTTTGGTCTGACGCGGAATTTCCTTCAGACGTCTTTCAGCAGTTGCCACTTCAGTGGTAGACTGTGCAATATTCATGGCGATGTTGGCCTGTTGTTCCTGTAGCTTTTGACCAGCCTCATCCACCATAAGACGCTGCGTATGGAGTTTTACCTTTTTGCGGCGCAAATCAAACAGGTTGTAGTTGATTCCCAGACCAACGAGGTAATTACCACGCTGTAGACCAAAGCCGTCGGTTAGCGAACCATAACTATTATCGCTATGTACACTGGATGTCCTGCCCCATACAGCCCCCGAGAGAAACAGCTTGGGACGGTAGCTGTTGACAACCAGCTTTTCTTCCATCTTCGCCTTGTCGAACAAAGCATTATAATAGGCTACCATAGGATGCTGACGGCCGCCATCGAGTTCAATAGGCGCGTTTTTTACCTGCTCGAACAGGATCTTTTCGGCAGTGGTATCCGCTACAATCTGCGCTGGCCGCATACCCGCCAAAGTAGCCAGTTGAATTTGTAATTGCTGTTGCTGATTGTCCAGTTCAATGAGGCCAAGCTGGCTACGGGATATTTCAGCATCGGCCATGCTGGTATCCACGCCCGCCCGGATACCACTTTTGACCAGCGCAAATATCGATTGACGTATTTCCTGATTTCGGGCTATACTGCGCGATTGGATTTCAATCAGGTCATGCAATTTCAATAACTGCAGATAACTATAGATCGTGAAGGACTGTAAGTCATATTTCGACTGTTCAAAACGACGGTCCTCCACGGCCACCTCCGCCTGCGCGAGCTGGTCCTGGGCTTTAAATTGACCAAAATTATAGACCTCCCACTGGAAGGCGGCAATGCCAAGATTGCTGCTCACAGCCTGATAATTATTAGCGGCACGGATACCACCATTATTGGTCGGCACGAGGCCAAATCCGAAGTAAGGCCCCGGCACATTATTATTGGAGCCAACGTCTGCCTGATACGACAGCTGTAGGCTCGGCAGACGGTTGTTTTTGACTTCTGCGACGCGGGCCTGCTGCACCTGTGTACGCACGTAGTCGGTACGTAAGGATGGCGCATGCTGCGTTACCGAAGACAGCAGCTGGTTGAGTTTGATAGGCACATGACTCTCCTGTCCATAGCTAAAGAAGCTACAGCAGAGCAGCACATGCCCCATAAGGACAAGTTTTTGAAACATATAAAAAGCTTATTTTAAGATAAATGAATGTTTGCGGTCCCATTGGACCCACTCAATACGATTAAAATGGCTTTTTATCATAAAGTCAGCTGAAGATTACGCAGGTATAGCCGTTCCAGCGGCAATATTATTTTGGATAGCAAGTTACCAATCGAAAACATGCTGGAATTAGGAAAGAAGGTGTTGAAAAAGTGGGTAATAAAAAACTCCCTTACTTTAGCGACAAAGTGACGAACCGGCGAGAGCGTCAGACAGACACTATCTTTAACATCAACCCAATCCAGGTATTCCTGTTTTCGTTTACTAAAGGCCTTGATAACGGTGATAAACTCATTCTCGCTCTGCGTCTTTGCCTGATGATATAATGAAAAACCGATCAAAGGCTTCACGATCAGCAGCATAGCGCTTATCAGTAAGAGAAATTGAAATATGACTCGTCTTAACATAGGTTGTATGATATCTAATGTACAGCATTTTGATTTGCGTACACTACAAATATAAACAATGACGCAGAAGCCCAATGTAACATTGACGTAGCGAAAGCTTTTGTAAACATCATGTTGCAATTACGTTGCTTCTTACAAATATCCCAGAAAGCTACAAGGGCAATGTGAACCAAAAGGTTGCTCCCTGCCCTACCTCGCTTTCCACGCCGATAGTACCACCGTGATTCTTAATGATATCTGCACAGATGTAAAGTCCCAAGCCAAGGCCAGAAAATTTTTGTCCCTGATAGTCTGTCCGATAATACCTTTCAAACAGCCGTGACAATTTTTCCCTTGGGGGCCATTATCCTTGATGCTGATCATCAGCTCTTTTTCATCAAGCTTATTTACTTTGACAGCAATGTCGGATTCTGGCGCATATTTAATCGCATTGTTGATCAGGTTGACCATAACCTGTGCAATCTGATGGCTGTCGGCAACAACCTTTTCTTTCAGGTCACCTCCAAAAGTGATTTTTCTTGTCGTCTGCAGGGTAAAATTAGCACGGCAATCTTCGAACAATTCCGATAGCGCAAAAAGTTTTTTATCTAACTTCAAATGCCCCTGCTCAAGCCTTCTGGTGTCTAAGAGCTCATTGATCAAAACGTTAAGTTTATCGAGACTTTTAACAGATTGATCAACTAGTTTAACTTTAACTTCTTCGGATAGCTCCATGCCTCTCTTTTGAAGTAGATGTAATGATGCTTTGAGCGATGTTACCGGTGTTTTGAGTTAGTGGCTTGCGATGCTGATAAAATCATCTTTGCCCTGTGTGATGCGCCTTCTATCGGTTACGTCCATAAAGGTTCCTATTCCCCCTGTCAGTACCCCCATTTCATCAAACATGGGTGCTGCGTTGATCGAAAGATATATTATATCTCCATTTGGAGGCTGTACTGCTATCTCATGATCGGTGATAGACTGCAGCGTTTTCAACATAATGGACATGGGATGCTCTTCGGATGGCAGCGGAGTTCCATCTATACGCAAATTTTGCCATTGGGGATCATCATACGTGCGCTTCTTGATCTCGCTTTCTTTTAATCCCAGAATTCGCTGAGCCATGGGATTGGCATAGACCATTTGCCCTGAAGCATCTGTGACGCCAACACCTTCAGCCATGGTTTCCAATATTGACCTCAGTCGCTGTTCGCTTTCCCGGAGACTGGTTCCGAGTGATATATTCTCTTCGACAGTTTGCTCCAAGCGCCTTATAGCTTCCGCCTGCACGGTGACATCAACTGCCATACAGATCACGCCGGATATTTTACCATTTTCAATAAATGGCGTATAACTGAAATTGAAAAAACAGTCTGTCAGCAGGCCATCCTTTTCAATAATCCAACTACCTTCACCAGTGGTAAAAGTGCGCAGTACTGTGGGCGCTGGTGACAGTATGGTCGCCGGAATGGTTTCTGTCTTAGCCCAACAAGGCGATCTGGAGCATGTCCTTCAAATGGGAATTGCGTGTGGCTCGGCGACCACGATGGCGCAGGGAACCGGACTGTTCGCTAAGAAAGATGTCGAAAGGCTGTTTTCGGAAATTAAAAAAAGATAAAACCTGAGGATTTTGCCTTACAAATGAAGATGTTGCCTTACAAAAAGGCGCACAATCCCGTGCACCTTTTTGTTCTACTCATCTTTTCCGTTTCCCCAGTTTGGCTAGTAGACCAGTCTTCAAATATTAAATGATAAAATACCATTTGCAAGCCCTAAAACACGGAGACAATATCAATTATTTATTATGATATTTTAATAGATCTTTTTCATACCTTTCTAGACTCCAAATAATCTTCCATCTCTTAAGATATTCTTTCATTGGCGGTAAGCCAATCTTGGATCTGAACTCATCGACTTTAGCAGTCTCCTGAATTGGCAACACATAGTATGCAGAACCCGATTTGCCAACTTGTGTACCATATTTCTGATTATCATTGCGCTGTAAAAGATATCGGTCCTGGAATAACGCATAATCGGTGGCTCTTATTTCTCCTTTCGAAACGGCTCTTTCCACCATATCGATATACTTTTGTTTAATATCTAAAGGCGCGTGCTGAAGCACAAGAAATACTGTATTGATTCCCCTCTGAGATACCTTTTCTGCTCCTAGCCATCCGTAGCTATCTAACAGTAAAGAAATTCGATTCTGATTTTCTGAATCGTTTTTAGACATTTCACCATAAAGCTTTTTCATTTCCAAACTATCATCTGCCTTTACATTTAAAAGTTTCATTCTGGGGAGCTGATCGTTTTCATAAATAGTATCTAAGATGTGAATAAGCTTTTTGTCAAGAGACTGATAATTATTAGACTGGATAGAATCATTGAAGTAATAATTTGCCTTTATCTTACTCTTTAAGTTTTCCCATCTTGGAATATTTTCTAACTTTTTAAATGCACTATCTGCCTCTATTTCTATGTAACTACCATATCCGACTTTAATTATTTTATTAAATTGATTCTCAACAGAATCTAAATTTCCTATTAAAGCCCATAATCTTCCCGCTTCATATCTATCTTGAACAAGCCCTTTATCACCATTTTCGGCAAATGCGCGCTCAAGCATAGTTACTGCCTCTTTAAATTTATTAGTACTCCTATAAATTCTAGCGCTATCTATCAGTTTTTGATAGCGTTCAGGGAGCACCTGACTGAAACTTTTAGAACTAGATAATATCAAGAGGAAGAAAATAAAAAAAATATTGTATCCTTTGATTTTTGTTATGCAATTATGCTGCTTCGTCATCATTCCAACTTGCTGTATATGGGTCATAGAAACACTTTTTTGGTTTTTCTGAATAGTCTTCATCTTCATGACCGTAGTCCATTTGGTCGAATTTTTTATAATCGGGAAACGCATTTAGTTTAAATTATTACACACGAAATGTGTTTAAAAAATTACAAATAATAAATCAAAGCTGAAATTTTTTTTAAAAATTCAAATAGCTTACATTATATTTCTTGAAACATAAAATAATAAATACCATCCACTAACACTTTCTGTATCGTAAATTGTCGATGAATTGAGCTGCCGAAAGATGTCGATAGGCTGTTTTCGGAAATTAAGAGAAGATAAAAATTGAAGATGTTGCCTTACAAAAAGGCACACGATCCTGTGCGCCTTTTTGTTCAACTCATTTTTTGCGTTTACCCATCTTCGCCAGTAGCCTACTTGTTGCGAAACTGACCAAGGTACCTAGTGCAGCTGTCAGGGCGGTTTGCAGCACATCGCCCAGGGAAATACTGGCCCAGATGGAGCAGATGGTACCACCAATAGCCGAGACGCGGATATCATTCACTTTCATCCATCGCGCTCCTTTCACCTGTAGTTTCGGCTCCGTTTTTAGCGGACATGTTATCTCCAACGCCCTCCGAAGTAAACTTATCGCTTTCCAATTCAGAAGCCGGCTTCTTACCGTTCTCTTCAACCGAAGCATCCTTATCGTCCACCTCCGGCTGCGGCTTAGCCTCATCCAATACGGTTTCCACGATGCCCAGCCCCAGGGCTAGGTATTTTAATACATTCCCTACCTTTCCCGGTAGCTTAACAGGTGCCGCCAGCAACAGCTGTAACACCTGTCCTATTTTGCTAAAGATTTTTTTCATGATTATTCTATTTAATGGAGTTCACTTGCCCTGTATCGGGCGACGCTCACTCGACCTGTACTTCGACCAGTCCCTGCAGCATTAGTTCGACCACCAGCGGATAGAACTTTTTGTAGGCGACACCCGAGGCTAACAGGCGATAATCACCATCCTCCAGTACATATTGCGCGCCTACCAGAATGCAGCCGGCGGTCTCTTTGTAGCTATTTCCTTTATGGAAGTAGACATAGCTAAAGTTGGGTATAGCTCCAATCTCCAGCATACCGCGGTGCATCGCTGGATAGTCGTCATGATAACGGCCATTCATTGCCCCGTCGCGGTTAAAACCGAGTGGGTAATGCCCTGCTGGTATGGCGGTTTCGCCCCTTATTTTCACGGGACGCGGAATATTCTCCAGTCCGTAGCAGACAAACTGATTGTTCACATAAATCTCGGACAACGTGCTATGCTTGCCCTGTTTTGTGCGGAGAACTTTTATCGTTGATTTCATACGCTAGCTATTCATTAGAAAAGACCGAGGTATTGACTTCTGGAATACAGGTTTTCATCACGATCATGCAAGAAAAGGTACAGGTGCACCGGTCGATCATGCAGGATAGATGGTAGCTCGATCGTCATCTGGAGATCCTTCCGCAGCACCTGTTGTTCATTGATGGCTGCCTGTTCCCCAATAATATCATAAGCACAGAGTATGACCTGGTCATCCCATTGGTTATAATCTTTGATGTTGGATTCGGTTACATCCCAGCTCAGCTGTATCGTATTGGACGTACGCACACAGGTATTCACTGCGAGCGGAGACAGCATGCCATTGCTGATTTTTGCGAGGGCGGGCACCACCTTAAAATCCGGATATTCCCCCTGTATCACATTTGTCAGCGTATGTGACATGGCACGGCCAAAAGCCGCCTGCACCGTGCACTTGCTGTGGGCAAAACCTTTGCGGATGAGCGGGTACAGCGGATTTAAAAATCGGCGTGCCAGCCGAAAGCGCTCCTGCGCAGCTTCCCTACGTGTCGGATCTGTAACCTGCTTTTTAAACTCAGAAATCACCAGCATGTCTTATCGTTTTGTGTTCAAAAATCAGGAGGAGCCACATGCTCCTCCCGTTCAATTAATCCTTTAGCGGCTAAGCCAGGTCAAATTCGCCCAAATACGTACTTTTGGATACCTTTTCGGCCTTGCGGTCGGTAAAGAAGATCCAGACATGCCCCTTGCCACCGAGCAGGTGGGCCGGGATCTGGATGTCTATCGTACCGGCAGCACGGGTAGGCGGTGTAGGTGCTGTCATAAATTCATCCTTTTCGGGTGAATAGACCAAGATAATGACCTGATCATCGGCCTTGGTCTTGTACAGGCTGTTGAGGATGGTATCCCAGTAGATAGAAAGAATTCCATTATCCACAGCAGCCTCCATGCCGCCGCCGTTGAGGTAAGAGCCCGTACTGATTTCGATCTTGCTGTAATCCAAGCTAAAGTTTGGATAAGTACCGCTTACCGCCTGTGCGATATTGAGCTGCAGTGCCACGTTTGTGGGCGTCATCTTTTCGGTTTTGGAAAGCCCAAACCCCACCTGCAGGATCGGCGTGATCGGCATCAGAAATTTGGAGATTTTCAGGAAACGGTCCTGTTGGATCAGCTGTTCTTCGGACATCCCTTTCGTCCGCTTTTTGGGTAGGCCTTTGAGGTAGTTGATGGATTTCCAGGACGAAGCTATCACAGCGCCCACTTTACCACTTGCTCTTCCGATTACACCATTGTTGATTGTTGCCATGTTGTTATTTTATTTAAAAAGTTAAACCCCATAAAGCTTTCATTTATACCGGTATGTATTGCTTTACTTCGACAAACATACTACATCACATAGCCCCTTGTCAATAGCGTAAAACAGGTTGACGGAGACTCGTCGGCGTTACCCCGATTTTTGTCGGCGGGCTGTCGGAGGCAATCGGACATGTTTCAGATACGGGGTCGTCTGGCACTTCAAAAACTACACACTTGGGCAGCAGTCTCGGGCCTTTGCTTCGCACCTTCTCCGTACCTGCTTCGGATCAGCAATAGATCTTGTACAGATACTGACCAGACCTTCACCAGTCTCCGAACAGGGAAATACTGTTCAGCAACGAATTAACGGTGGCTGCTTTTACATGCAGCCCCGAAGACAATACGAAGCAGGTACGAATAGCGTAGGGATTTAAGGCATTTGCCGCGGCCATTTTTTATATTCGGTCACATACAGCTGCACCACATCTTTTTTGAGAAAGAGATCCGCATTACCCTCTTTATAGGTGGCTTTGAGCAGGCCTTTGGCGATACGGCGCTCGATGGTGCGCACACTTTTGCTCAAAAAATAGGCGACTTCGTGGATGGTCATTGTACCGGTCAGCTTGTGGAGCTCCGTATACTGCTGTTCTTGCAGCAGGTCGAGGATACGGTCCAGCTTGGCCGCTAAGGGCGTATATCCGATGCCTGACTTTAATTGAAAAGAATAGTGGATTTTTAGGTGAATAGCTGTCGCATTGGACACAAAACGGGGGGTGATCTCCTGTTGATCAGGAGATCCTTTTACAAAAAACATAAACGGGTAAGGTTAGCTCGACTAACCGCCGAAATCCAGCGCAGCAGCAGACTTGTTGTCTACTGCGCTCGGTCTATCTAAGTTTATAAAGTGGGATGATTCAATTGAGCCGAATAAGGTTATCCCATCCCTTATGCTCCAGGTTATTGACGTTATCCAAAAAATCCTTTAGTTTTTTTTCTTTGCGCATCCATTCGGTTATCTGCAGCAGGTTGCTGATCTCCAATTCCGTCATATTCAACTTGAGGCTGTCAAACACTTCCTTACGAAACTCCAGGTAAGTGGCATTTGGCAATATCGGTTGACGGACGTGCATCATATTTACCCTACAGGTTTTATTGATGCGGAAATACCATTTATCAAGCCCCAACCTTTCTAGCTCCTGCATGAAATGATGGGCTTCCAAACGGATACCATTGATCAGGACGACTTCTTTTTTTCTTTTTTGGGAAAAATAAAAGGGCACATCAAACATACGTACAGCATCCATCTGCAAGGTATTTAAATTGAATGGCGAATCTTTATACAGCACATCATAGAGTGATCCGATTACGATAGTCCTATCCAATGCACTTGGAGGTGCTATAGTTCCCGCTCTATCTGTTGTGTTTTCCTGCGACATGACCTCTTTCCCTAACAAAGCCATCACATTTTCAGTTGTTAGCCACCATAATTTGCCGTTACGAAAAACATAGATCACGTAGGCTATAAAGCCTAGACCAATAAAAGGCATATAATGCAGCAGATAGCTTCTTAACAAGCTGTACGTATCTTCGCTGCGCACAGAAGCGAAACAATAGATAATGAAGAGATAAATCGATAGAATCGATATAGTTGTAGCAAGAATTGCACAGCAGAGCTGACCTTTGGGTATACTCTTGGTCATGACCCTCCCCTTGCTCATGAGTATCAAATCAGGGTACCGCTTCTGCCAATAAGTCCCAAAGGCTTCAAGAAACATCTGCGTGAACACGACCGCAACACCAATCGCAATTGCAAATGCCACTGTCCACATCCAATAGGTCTGTGTCCAAAATCGATTCAGATAAATACCGTGATTTCCGATTAAATTAAAAAGCATGGAGATGAGTAAACTCTCCACCGTTAGTTTTAATACTTTCATATGCTATGTCAAGCTCTCTTAAATGGCTTAGGTTTATACTGGTTTACAGATCCAATTTACTAAATAAAATCAAATATTAAGCAAAATTCAATCATCCAAAAGAAGATTATCCTCCAAAACCCGGGAGGTTAGGACAGGGCGGTTGCTAATTTGATCTATTTAAATAAATATTTGCAGAAACACAATTTGTATGAAAGAGAACTTTGACAATGCAGGTGTGGCACAAAAAGTAGCCACGCTTCTTGCGCTACCCTTAGCGGAGCGCGCGCTCGAGATGCAACTTCTTAAAGACGATTTTGCAGTCTGGATGGAACTCAATTTTGACTTGAAGCCCCATCAGGTGGAGCAGCTCTATGATTTTTCACCTGGATTTCGGAAACAACTTGGCACAGCGATAAGCAATTATCTCATGCAGGGCAACGTACTTCAATTTCAAAAAGAAGACAAGGGAGATGATGATGATCCAGATTTTAAGGAGCTTATGGTTCACGGCCTCGATGAATGGCAGGATGGTGTGGCGACGATGATGTTCACTCCGCTGTTTATCCGGATTTCCTACACCGGTCCGCAGCAGTAATCCAACCCTACGTTATCCAAAATCCATTTCCCCCGATCATACCGAAATCCTGACCGGGGGGATTTTTATTGACTTATACACCATTATGAAAACAGCACTACAGATCGATATCGCACAGGTATTTGACCAGCCGATCAGTCCGAGAACTGATACGCTCAAGCCAAGCATAAGCATGTCCAATGCGGACTATCAACATTACGAAAACCAACATGGGCAAGCCTGCCTGCAGCAGTTTGATGGCATGCTCGGCTACATCAATCTATTGGATCTGCATCTACCTGCCGATATTGTCATTCCGATGCAAGTCACAGCGTCGGATATGCATATCTTTTATCTCTTCACAGAAGATCGTGCTATTCAGATCAGGGATGTCCAGAAGCGGATCAGTTACAGCATCTCTTGCAATCGCGGGCGCTACTTTTACTTAACCAGAAGTGACTATGAAATCCATGTTCCTGCCGGAAGGTATACCCTCGTTAACTTCTATTTCCGCGGCAGCATTTTCCGCGATGGCAATGAGCGTCCCTTCCAGTTTCTTCACGCCTTGATCCATGCCTATCGAAAACAAGATCCGAATTCGTGGTGCAGCATCGATTTCCGTGCTGGCATCAGGACTATTTCATTGCTAAAAACCATTGCGTCAAAAATCAAGAAAGGTGACCTCGACAGTGAGGTCAATATCCTCTGGGGTATCAAGAAACTGATCCAGCTATCGAAGGAAAAGATCTTTGAAGAATATGACAAGATTTCGGAATCCCAAATCAAATCCAAAGAAGCCCATGCAGCGATCAAGCAGGCAGTAGCCGAGCTTGGCCAGGATTTTAAACTGGACGATATTGCCTGGCAGCTCGGGATCAGTATGGACTATCTGCATCAGCTTATCCAACTTTATTATGGACAGAGTCCTCAAAAGCTGAAAATAGAATTCATGCTAGATCTCGCCAAGAAATATATTGTAGACGGTATGCATACGGACGAGATCGCTTATGAACTGGGCTATGCTTCACCCAGCAGCTTTGCACGCTTTTTTAAAAAGAAAACCGGCATGACCGCAACGGAATTTTTTAAGCGGTATAACCAAGACTATTTATAAATTTATTATTAAATTAACCTAGTGACCTAAAAACATGAAAGAAATCATTCAAAAAATCGGAAAATTTTTCAGCGCGATCGGAAAACTTTTTATCGCTGAGCCAGCTGACAAAAGCAAGATTATTGCGAGAAAAGTCTGTGGAAAATATAGAGCCTGGAAATATGGCCCGCTACGTATTTGTATCGAGATGGCCGCCTCCTATTTCCCTGAAAATTATCAACTTGATGAAGAGGTACTCAAGGCAGCAAATGCTGCTGGCAATATTTATTCTCCAAAGGCTATGCTTTATTACCTTTTGTCCCATGCAAGGAAGATAGCAGCACCGCGGCAGCCATTGCCCATTAAAACGAGCTATAGCTATGTGGCATGGCAGATGATCAATCTATCAAAAGTGGATATCGTCACAACCCTCACCAAACACCCCCGTTTAATAGAAATCCGTGAGGAAACGCTGGAACTGTCTGCTGCGAAAGCCGAGATACTGATCTTGAGTAGCGGTGGTGATTATCTTGAAGTAAATCATCTTCTTTCGAAGATTGACCTGACACATAAATATGTCATTATCTGTTCTGTTTTTGAAGAAGTCTTTATACGCGATCATATTCTTTATCGAGTAGATCGGAAAATTAAGCCAAATTTTAAAAGCGAAAACGAATATCTGGCATTCATTGACGAGATTATCCAAGAAGCCACCACAATACACCTTTGAAAATTTAACCGCAGCATCCCCTCCCGAGGGGATTTTTTATTGCCATACCCTATCATCACTTCAATCCGGTACATACCCGACTCCAAGTTCGGTCAAGTCCAGCTGCTCTTTACTGGCGAACTTTGGTATAAGTTAACGACGAAAACGTTAACCGGATAAAACGAAGAAATAATAAAAGTCAAGTGGGCAGGCCATGATAAGGAGGCGCCGCTGCCAACAGAAAAATGGATCAGGTAATACAAAGTTGTATGAACAAAATGCACCCTATATTGAACATAATGACGGCTCTTTTCCGTTGCATCGGAAAGCTATACTCGTCCCTGAGGACGCAGGTATATCTGCTGATTATGCCCAAGAGTTTGGTCTGTAGATTGGTCAAAGACAAGCTTCAGCTGGACACTTTACCGCATCGGATTGCCTTCGCCCAGAAGAGAGTTGTACAGCGAAGGTCGCGCAACCGTAAAGGGGCACTGTTCACGGAAATCCCGGATGGCTCTCAGGGCTCATCTGGGAACAGGCAGGCTGCGTATCGGGATGCAAAGCCAGCCAGCGAGGTCTGCTAAAAGACACCCAACAAAATAAAAATTAATCAAAGTTTTTTGAGGCAACCTTTTTTTGATCGGATAAAAAAGACCACAACAATGAACAGCAAAAAGTTTATTAAAAACGCTGCCATCGCCTTCGGGTCGGCATTGACTTTAGTACTAGGTATCGCATTCGCGGTAAATGCAATGGAAAAGAAAGTGGATAAGCAGTCTAATATTGAAACACAATCCACATTTGTTCCGGATCAATGGTTCCAGTATACTGGGCCAGATTCCTCTGATCCTAATTATGAGGATGAAATAATGGATCCGAACAACTATACACCTGTTTCATCTCCTACTTGCGACACTGGCCCCAAGCTGTGTCAGGTGCACGCCGAGGATGATGGAAACGACAAACCTACAGAAGAAAGCCTACAAGATCTAGAAGATCAGATTTTGAAAAATGAAACTCAGGACCCCAATAAGGTACGTTTTCATGAATAATTAGGCAAAGAATAGTGGGACAATAGTAATTGTCCCACTTTCGATTATGGATTTTGTTCGATGCCGCCCCGTTCAATGACCTGCAGCGGAATTTTATAAGCAAATTCCATCACACTCTTTCCCTGCATCGAAACGACTTCACCGTCAATTCTCCTTTTAAGATCAACTATCCTATTCTCAGCGGCATATCGCCTTAAGTCCGTCCATCGCAGTCCTCTAAATACAAGTTCTCGCCGCCTTTCCAAAAGAATAAATTCCAGCAGAGATGCTTCGTTAACCGGCAATGTTGGCATCTCAGCATATCTATTTTTTAATAGTTCCATTAAGGTTAATTTTGCATCGCTCAGTTGCCCGGCCCTACATTCAGCTTCTGCTTTATTCAATAACACTTCTCCTACCGTCAATCCCATAAATATACCCTGTCCAGATGGGTTATAATTACCGGTAAACGCGTAGGTGCCATTGGCATCTTTCGTAAAAAACAATTCTTTTCTCCTATCCTCCTTGGCATAACTGTTATACAGCAGCGTATCCACGGTAGCCTTGTCTTCCAATAAAATACTTGTAGGAATCATCATGGCGTAAAAGAGAATATCGTCGTTGTAGGCATCAAATGGACGGGCTCCTGTTTTTTTAATTTGATTATAATCAATTGTTTTTCCACCTGTCGCCAGCGCCCTATCTGCATATGCCAGTGATTTGTCATATTGCCCAAGTCCCAGATATATCCTGCTTAACAGCGCCAGAGCTGCTGTTTTATTAGGTCTGGTTGGGTATTCATATTTTTTATCCGATAAAAGCCCCAGAGCCTCTTCCAGGTCCTGTAATATCTGATTGTAGGTTTCGCCCAAACTTGACCGCTGCAATTTCTCATTGATATCCGAATTGGTCTTAAGTACTATTCCCAAAGCATTTTCGCTGTTTTTGTTATAATATTTACAGAATACCTGTGCCAGTGAATAAAAAGAAAAGGCACGGTGATACAAGGCCATCCCTTTCAGCTCATTGCGACTAAGACCATCCGGCAGATAATTTACCTTATCAAGATAATCTAATACCACATTGGAATAAAAAATAGTGATATAAGAATCGCTCCAAAAGCTATTTTCAGTCGGTTCTTTTGACCAGAGATAAGCCTCCCGATATTCTACCATTGAAATGGCTTTAAAATTTGCATCTGTCAGGTAATAATTGTCGGAAGCGACCTCCAGCAGCCCGGGATTTCTGAACGAATGATTGTCCAAAATGGCTGTCAGTTCAATGTTGCTATTCGGCGTATTAAGTTTGGAATCGGGCTTTTCTTCCAAAAATTCTTTGCACGATGTTATAAACAAACAACAGGCAAAATAAAATAGCGATAGATAATATTTTGATTTCATGTTTTTAAAATTTTAGATTGACACCAAAAGTGTACTGTTTGGGAACCGGAATTGCATTTGGATAACTCGGATCAAGGCCTTTATCATTCTTGCGCCAGATTACTCCGAGATTACTTAAGTAAATAAAGAAGCTTAATTGACTGATGCGCAAGGGACTAATCTCACCCAACCGATACTGAAGTTTGATATCCTGCAATCTGATATGATCACCGGGTTCAACCAACACTTCACTATTTCCATAAAATCCGTCCGCCTTGTTCAATGGATAAGTCATTGCAGGTATATTGGTCGACTTTTCATCGCCCGGCTTCTGCCATCTACTGTAAAAGTCAGGATGACCATCCCCCCTGCTGTAAAGATCTGAATAGCTTATGGAAGGCCTTCTGAAAAAATATTTAAACTGATATAGCAAAGAAAAGGACAGATTAAATTTTTTGTAATCAAAAAAGCTGTTTACAGTACCATAGATCAGCGGCCGTTTAGATCCATGTAACTTCAAATCTTCCAAAGGAGACTGTTTACCAGCCATCTTTGAATAATCTTTAGACACTTCGCCATTAAAATATCCCATCGGTTCACCTGTCTGCGGGTCAAGTCCCGCGAACTTATAACTGTACATGGCGTAGGGCATCACATCTTTATAGGCTATAAAAGAACTGGACACCAAAGAAGAAGCTCCCGGATAATCAACAAAAGTCTTTTTTACCCAATTGTTATTGTAGGTGAAGATAAAATCAGTCCGCCATTTAAACCGTTTATTGAAGTTAATGGACGATAAACGAACATCAACACCCCTTCCGTCTACATCTGCCACATTCATGAGCTGACTGATCAAACCTACCGTCGGATCCAGCGGATATAGATGGATCAGATCAAATGATTTTTTCCAGTACATATCCACACTTCCTGAAATACGGCTATTGAATAGGGAATAATCAAGTCCGAGGTTAAATGTTTTTATTTTTTCCCAGCGTAAAGAAGGATTGGGAGCAACAAGTACCTGCGCTGATGGCCAGCTAATACCGTACAAGGCGTTAAGTGTGCTGTATTGAATTGTTGTATTCCCCGAACGTGAGGGATCAATATTTCCGCTAAAACCATATGTAGCCCGGAATTTCAGTTCATTGACAGGAATAGATTCCATAAACTGTTCTTTCTTTATATTCCAGCTCAATCCAGCCGACCAGAGCGGATTCCATTTATCATTTGTATTGACGCCAAAAACATTGGAAGCATCTTTTCTGAAACTGCCACTTACCGTATAGCGGTTCAATAAAGTATAAGATCCATTTCCAAATAATGATACGTATCTATTGTTTGTCTGGCTCTTGGTTATAAAAGAAGGTATCTGTGCATTGGATGCGAGATTATTGTAAGTAGGATACCTATTCATATAATCAATTTGGGTACTATATACTAGCTTTTCCCCATCATAACCATACATTCCATCCGTAAACGCCCTAACGGCTTTTGCACTGACTTCTGACCCCAGTATTACGTTCACCCTGTGATCAGGATGATCGTTCCATTTAAAATCTACCTGAAAGCGACCAAAATGTGAAACGGCATTATTGCTTCCAAATTCCAGTATCCCCCCAACAGGTATCGGTCTACTGACCACTCCATTTGTGCCGACATTGGTATATAGATTGACCATTCCTCTTGATCTTATGGAGTACTGGTCGAAAACCGTCTCATCATCGTCCTTTTGTATTTCGTTTCTATACCTAAAACTCAGTCCAAACAGTTTGTTGATCTGATAATTCAGCGAGGCGCTGGTCAATAAGCTGTTCAGCACAGCATTGCCCTTATTGTGCTGTAATTCTTCCAAGGGCTTATACGTCCAGTCCAATAGATTCGGATCAGCTAAACTTTCGATATAGCCAATGCTATAATTATAGGGTATTGAAAGAAACTGGCCGTCTGCAGTTGCCAATGAAGAATATGGATACCTGCTCCCGGAATTGTCATAGTAGCTGAGCAGCTGCGTCTGCCTGCTTTCTAATCTAGCATACATCATATCAAGCTCCGCCTCCAGTTTTCGCGTCAGCTTGAATTTATTATAAGCCTTCAGCGTAAACCGGTTATTATCTGAGGACACCTGAGTACCTTTTGAGCGGTCATACCCTGTGGATATACGAAAACTATTCCTGTCACCGCCGCCACTCACTGAAAAAGAATATTGACTGCTGATTGCAGGCCGATAAAGATATTTCAATAGATCATTTCTAATATCCGTCTGACCATAAGTATCCAAAACATCATTAAGTTCCTCTTCGGTAAGCAATCCTTTCTTCTTTTTCTCCATGGCCTCAATCGCCATCGGAAGGATGGGTTTGGATCTCGAATTTATATTCGAATTGTAATAGCCTTTATCGTACAATTCCAGCTGCACCGCAATCAGGTCAGCATTCGCAATAACCTGTCTTTTAAAAAGGTCAGGCTTTTGGATGACTGCGGTATTTTGACTCGCCTCTACCACCAATGTTGAGTTTTGTTTACCTCGTTTTGTGGTAATAACAATAACACCATTGCCCGCCTGTGCTCCCCAAATGGAGCTGGCAGCAGCATCCTTTAAGACAGTGATATTTTCAACATCATTCGGATTAATGGCATTTATATCACCACTATAAGGAAAATTATCGACAATGATCAAGGGGTAATTGGCCCCTCGGATTGAGCTTACCCCATGTATATTGAGTGACTCATTTGCAAATTTCCCTGTATTGTTAAAATTAGCATTTGCATTATCCGAATACATACCAGAGATCATGCTCTTGACACGTGTCAAAATATTAGATGCTGGGGAGCGATTGATATAAAGTGAATCTATTTTCTCGAACGATCCAGTAGCACGTTCTTTTGGAATATACTGAAAACCTGTAGAGAATACAGCCTCCTGCAATCGGATCGAATTACTTTCCAGGACGATCAAAATATTTTCATCGTTCGACCGAACGACATATGATTTGGGTATGTAGGATATATGCGAAAATTTGAGGGTATCGCCGACCGAAAGACTGTTTATATTGAAAGTACCGTTTTTCTGAACCTTAAAGCTGCCCTTTCCTACCGAGATAATATTGACATCTGAAAGCGCCTTTCCTGCTTGGTTCTGCACACGGCCATTTAGCATGACAGGATTCTGTGCAAAAACTTCGAGCCGCAAAATAAAACAAGTTGCGACCAATAATATATAATAGTTCAACTGTTTCATCGCTGTATAATTAAGAAGTTTACAATTCTTTTGTCTTTTTCGACATTGAGATCGTTTTCTTTTAAGAAAGTACAGAGCTTGCCCTTCGTCTCAAAGTCCTTCACTGAATAGTTGGGGACAAGGACTTCGCCTTTTATTGAATCAATAATCTGCCAATTAGGCCTACTCAGGCGAAGATCGTTGATCAGATTTTTTAGCGTTTTAAAATCCGTGCCCGATTTAGGTTTTATGGCTGTCCTCCCCTTGCCCGCCTTTACAACAATACATTCAACCAATGAATCCCTTACGCAGACATTTAAGCCCAGACAGGTGTTCAAGAGATCAGCCATATTAATCCTGCCTATGGATTTTGATTCAAAGCAGATCAGGTTTTTTTTCTCCCAGTTTCCTATATCCTCGCCTTTGGAAAGATAATATTCGAATCTTTCCGGATCATAAACATTCCAGATGATCTGATTAGGGGTAAATTTGTAGCGGTCTGCATAGGCCAATCTATATAAGCTCAGAATTGATCTATTTCGATAAGAAATAATCTCGTAGGGACCGAACTTAGATCTTTCAAAAGGGCTTATATCTTTCACCTGGTCGGTTATAATTGCATAGCCCAATAGACTGTCATGGGTAGATTGTTCCTGCCGGTTAAGCTCCATATCCATTATAAATCGATGGAAATTTGGTTGGAGCTCAGGTTTGAGTTCTGCATGTAATACGCCTTTTGTCGCGAAATTATGCAGGTCATCTTTCGTGATTTCCTTGCTTCCCGTGAGCCCAACGACGACACCCTCTTTATTTATCCATACCAGATGAGGTATACTTTCATGCGGGAAATAACTTTTCAATCTGCTGTCTGTTATAATACTTCTCAGACCAGTACCTTTTAATAGGTCATTCCTTTTAAAAAAGGACAAAATGGCCTTTTCTTTCTGCTCTGAGACTGCAACAAGGCCGATATTTAAACCTTTGCTGAAATCTGAAAGTTTGGCTAGCCCGGTTAAACAAGGAGCACATCCCGTATTCCAAAAGTCTAGCACCAGCGGCCTCGCCCTATACTCTTTAAGTGAAGCTTTCTGTGTACTATTCAATTGCTCATTAAAAAAGAAAAACTCGCTGTCCCATAATTCTTCGGGGATTCTATCACCGATCTGCAGCGGAGATGGCCCATTGGCCCCGCTGTCCTTGCGGGGCGTCTGAGCCGATAAACTAAACATAGAAACTAAGAGGAACACGATTACAAGTAATGTAATCTGTATAACTGGAATATTGACTACCTTATCCAATAAGGCAGTGGATAGATTAGATCTTTTTATCATCTGCTTATGGATTAGGTATTATTCTGCAATTCTATTAAAGAAACTGTGGATCCTTTGCTTGGCTTCCAGATCGGCCGTAATGACTTCGGCAGGATCTGCAAAGGTGAATGGCACCGCATCGATTTCGATCTTGCGAAAATGCACCAGGAAATAAGCCATCAGCACACGGCATACTTTCATCAAAAAGGTATGCATCTGCTTCATTTCGGCAGCATCTTCCTTTACCGCACACTTTCTACAGTTTTCAAAGAGTGCCCATAGGTTTTCCTGACAATCATTTATTGTATGTTGGGACCAGAACTCCCGAATGGTATTTAATGGATCGTATCCATTGTCGTATATTTCATAACATGCTAGCTCAAAGGGTAGCAGATTGTTTGCTTGTTGGTTCATAATTTAGTTTCATCAAGTATGACAAACCTTTGGATGCTCGCTCAGATACAGGCATAGCTTTCCCCTTCGCGATTTTTTCGCGTTAAAAAGGCTTGTCATTGCACAGGTCAAATGCGACCTATGCCAAATGGACAAATAAGATTAAAAGTCCGAAAAGCGCCTTGATACAATTTCAAGGCATAAATAGGGTTCATTATGGCGCTCCCTGCCGGAAAGAAGTAAAGACCGACCTACCACAAAATTGTATTACAATAAAAACTACTGGTAAAAAGTTTGGACTGAATGAAAATTTGCTTAATTTTAAGGTGCAAATATTAAATCAAGCTGTAACATTGGCCAATATTACCTTTTAATGCAATTATATAAGTGTATAGGTCGGTGACAGGCATATCAAGAGGGAAATTAATCTGAACTGGGCTCAGCTGTCTTTTCGTATTAAGGAAAGTCAAGACCTCCCCTTTTTATTGCTCTTTTATAGCCTGTTTTTGATTGGGCGCAACCTATTCAGGTGCGCGGAATATGTTCTTTAAAAGTGATTTGCGGGAATACCTCGTCATGCGATCTCTGATCGAATGCGTGTGATGGGTGGTGTTTGTTCGTTTCGTTCTCATAATCGTTTTTGGTTTATATGAATGAACGAGCTCTATAATAACGAAGGGTGAAACCTTACGTTTAATCATTCTTCTCACTAAGGCAAAGCCCTAGGTCAGACCTAAGAAAACTCTTAGGCGGCACCTGAAAATGATTGCACAGTAAGGCCCACCCCTACGCTATTATTATTTACAAATATAATAATATCTGTAGGAAATGAGCATAACCTTACCGTCCCATCCCAGGTGCCAATTGAGAAGTCAGAGACTCGTTATTTAATCAGACAATGTCCAATTACTGCTCAAACTTTATGATATAGCAATACTAAATCATACACAAATATATGAAAGTTGACTTTAAAAATCAACAATAAAAATAAAATAATTTATGTCTATATATAAAATCAATCGTATATCCGAAGTTTTAGATGAAAAAGGTGTTAAAAACAACGATCTTGTAGATCATCTAAATGTAAAAAAGGAAACAGTCTCTAGATGGGTAAATAATAAACAACAACCCACTCTTAATACTCTAAATGATATCGCTAGATTTCTAGTGGTAGATATAAGAGATTTACTTTATAAAAGTGAATGGATGAAAAGTGAAGACATCAAATAAAAAGAGAGTAAAATAAAATCTATGTACAATAATTGCTACGATTTTAGATTCCAAACTTTCGAACATTACACTTGATTATTATTTGTAGCAGCTTTGTTAAAGTTTGTAGTTATTATTTTTGCAACCAGAGTACTACTGCAGTAAAATAGAAGTGGGTGAAACAATAGATGAAGGTATAATAGAAGGTTATATACCAATGTCTGTGGTCAAATTTGATTTCAAAATGGAAATGGCTGTTGATGAGAATCAATATAAATATGTTATGGAGAGCAGTTGTTGAATATATCAGTTATAAAAATAGTGAAAATTAACTTCTAATTATTATTAATGTATAAAGAGGTAAAATACCAAGATATTGAAAAGTATCTCTACCAAGCTGTTTTGATAGTAACAGCTACGGATTTAGAAACTAAAATTCTACATAAGGAAATAAAGCCAATATTAGGTCAGGATCATATTCTTCAGTTTTTTATTAAAGACAAAACATATTATTTAGGAGTTTTTGGGGTCTATTTTTGTGTACATATACAATGTGGAACTATGGGATCTGTTGGGGCTGCAAGTTCTATTGTTACTGTAAGAGATTCCCTAAACACTTTAAAATCTAAAGTCACAATAATGATAGGAATAGCTTTTGGGGTTGATAAAAACAACCAAGAGATTGGGGATGTGATAGTTGCCGATCTTGTTGTACCTTATGATAACAAAAAGATATCAAATGGTATAACGACATATCGAGCACCAGCTGTCCCTACCAGTACTCTATTGTTAAATAGATTTAGAAATGTAAGAACTTGGGAATTTTTGTTAAGCAGGCGTGCTGCAAATAAAATAGTAGCACCAATTTTTTCTGGTGAAGAGCTGGTTAATGATCTTGTTAGAAGAAATGAGATAGAAAAGATTAATCCTTTAGCAAAAGGAGGAGAAATGGAAGGGGCTGGTCTTTATGCAGCAGCAAATGGCCAATCTGAGTGGATATTAGTTAAAGGGATATGTGATTATGCAGATGGTAATAAAGACAAAGACAAAGATGATAATCAAGTTATAGCCATGTCATCAGCACTTTCTTTGTGCTTGGAAGTTTTTTCCAGTATAACATCTTTCACTCATATTAATTTATTCCCAGCTAATTCGACTCCAGTCAAAACATTAAGTATAGAACCCACTCTTGTTAATAATGTTCTGTTCGATGTCTACGATGTTAGTAAAGAAAAGTATTATTTGTTACGAGATATTGATGAAAACGTTATCAAAAGTATGAACTACACTTCAATATGGGTTAGTGGTAAATCAGGGAGAGGAAAGTCTTTAGCATTATTTCGAAATCTGATAAAGGGAAAAATAGACTATATCTCTGTAAGTTTGGCCAGTTGTACAGGTCTCTCTATTGATGAGTTCTTTTATGAGATCTATGTGGAATTAATGCTAAAGTTAAACCCCTCTGAAACTATTGAGAGAATTACAGATTACAGAACAATTGTTAGAAAGATTAATCAAATACTTTTGGCTCATTATCCTGGGAAAACTATTTTTATTTTAATTGATGAAATTCCTCTGGGTAATGATGAACGTTTTAAGGATTTCGTCTGTAAAATTTGTTCATTATTTATTTCATCTTTGTTAAGTTGTTCAGGAGTTACAGTTCGATATGCACTTTCATCCATTTATTCACCAGAAGAGCACATTCCCGAATACCAAAGCAAAGTTAGGAATTACATAAAATTTATTGACTTTGCGGATTGGAACGAAACAGAATGTCATCAATTAGTTAATATGATAGAAAGTGAACTGGATATTACGGTATCTGAATCCACAAAGAGGTCTATTGTCGAAAAATCATCCGGATCTCCGCGTTGGATTAAGAATGTCGTTAAGAATGTGGTAATTTTAGGTGATACTTCCGATACAAGTGTTGATGAGGCAATTAAACAAACTAAATGTCAAAAAGTGATCTAATGAATAAGATATTAAAACCATATACAATAGTACCATCATCTCTATATGTTGAAAGATCTGCAGATCGACAGGTTGAGAACATTATTAATGAAATGGGAAGGCCTGGCTATGTATTAGTTTCAAGGCAAATGGGAAAAACTAACTTATTATTAAACGCTCGACGCAAATATGCTAGTTTCAATGATAAATTTGTCTATGTAGATTTGAGCAATCTTTTTAATGATGAACTTAGCTGTTTTAGAAATATTATTGATACGGCTATCGAGATAAATTATGATGTATTCTCAAGCAAAGAAATGGAAGTGGATGAATTTAGAACTCGATATTCCCACTTACCTCCACATAAGCAACATGAGAGGGAGTTGAGAATACTATTAAATGGAATTCAAGGAAAGTTAATAATAGTTCTTGATGAAATAGATGCACTAACAAAGACTGAATACTCTGATCGAATATTTGCTCAGATTAGGAGTATCTATTTTGGAAGAACTAATTATCCGGAGTTTGAACGTCTTACTTATCTCCTTTCAGGAGTCGTGGAGCCTTCGGATTTGATAAAAGATCCTAAGATTTCTCCATTTAATATTGGAGAGAAAATATATTTAAATGATTTTTCAAAAGAGGAGTTTTTTGATTTTGTACGTAAAGCAGAATTAGAAAATTTAGATAAAGACGTGTTAGATAGAGTGTTCTATTGGACAAGTGGAAACCCTCGTTTAACATGGGATTTATTTGCAATAATTGAAGGTAATATCTTAGAATGTCGTTCGAAAGAAGATGTTGATACAATTGTTCAACAAATGTATTTAACTTCATACGATAAACCTCCTATAGATAATATTAGAGAAATCGTTAAGAATAATAAACATCTTCAAGATGCTCTAATTGAAATTGAATATGGTAAAGGTCAAATAGTAACAGACCAAATAAAGCAAGACCTTTATTTAGCTGGAATTGTTAATTATGATATGGGTAGTGTCGTAATAAAAAATAGGATTATTCAACATTCATTATCAAAAAAATGGCTAGAGTCTCTATATGATAGATCAGAAGATTATTTGTCAATAGGTATTGACTATTATCATAAAAATATTTACAAACTAGCTATAGAGAATTTAACAAAAAGTTTAGACCAAAATCCGAAAAAGGATGAAAACTTTGTAAGGTATTATTTAGGACTAAGTCATTATTATAGTAACTCTCTTGACTTGGCTAAATCGGAGTTATTACAAGTTAATTTTGACAGGAAGGAATTTGGAAAGCTATACTCCTCTACAAATCTCTATTTAGGATATATTTCTCAGATTATTGGAGCTTTAGAGGAGGCTAAAGAATACTATGATAGAGTTCTTAAATTTGAACTAAAAAATGAATATTATATTTCGGCTTTAGTTAATTTAGCAAAGGTGTATTTTGAATTAGCACAAGAAGAAGAGGGCGAGAAAATTCTCTTAAATTATCTTTCTTCTACTATCGAATCTTACGCTTTAGAAGATGATCCGGACAAATTTTTTAACACAAAATTTATAGCTTCTGAATTAATGGCTAAAGTTCAGTCTGAGGTGTATAATCGTGATAGCCAGTTGGAGAGCTTGGAAGAGCTTGTTGAGAAAGTATCAGTGAGGAACAAGCCGATTGTTCTGATGTCTTTATATGAATTAACGAAGAGTAACGAATACCTAGATCAAGCACTTAAGGAAATTCTAGATCAAAAGCTTAAAATTCAAAAAAAATCAAAACTTATTGAGATTAAACTTGATCATGATAAAGTTCGTTCATTAGAAATGTATCTGTTCTTGGAGCGAAAATATGAAGACTTTGAAATTTTGATTGATTATGAAAGTAAAACAATAGATGATTATTCAAAAGAAAAAATTTTGGAAAAGCTAGCAGGTTTCTTTCAGGAAAGTGATGTTTCTGATGAAGAGATATATTCGTTTGCTGAGTATTTTTATCTTTATCATCCCCCTGTTTCTCTTCAAATAAAGAGAAATCTCTTAGGCTTACTTGCTGGCCTAGGTATAACAACGAAGATAGATTCCAAACGCTATTTGTTGGAATTAGTGAACTTCCTTGAGGAGAATATTAAAGTAGAAATTTCTATTGAAATTCTAAACTTATTCATTTTAGGTATAAATCAGTTTATCGCTCAAAACAAATTGATTGATGCTTCTGAGCTAATAGACAAGATTTATAGAATAAAAAGAAATCTATCGCCCCAATTACAAGAAGTCTATTTACTGATAGATTATTTGGAGCTTATTTTATTAAAGAAGAAAAGCAGGTTCACAGATGCCAGAACCAAGGCATCGGAAATACTTCGATTAGCGGAAATTGATTACTCTTCAAAATTAGCTAATCCAATTTTATCGCATAATCTACCTCAGATTATGCAAGAGTGTAATGCGACATTGTCTGCGTCAAATTTTCTTTTTAAAATGCCCTCTACTCATAAAACTTCAAACAAAGTTGGGCGGAATGATATCGTTACAGTTCGATATTTAAATAGTGGGAAGCAAGTGACAGGAAAGTTTAAGAGAGTTGAAATTGATTATAATAATGGAAAATGTATACTAGTCGATAATTAGTTTTGTTACTATTACAATGATGTCTTTGTGATTGTAAAGCGAACTGTGTCACAACTCTAAAAGGAGTGACGTGACACAGTTTGCCTTACACTCCCCACTCCTACACTTTTACTCGCTTAGACTTATTGTATTAATTTATTTAGTGAAACTTTGTAAGTTTTTATTTATACTATTTACATTAATTGCGCCAATATTATTATTATTCTTATTATTATCAATTCTTGTATTTTTGCAACTTTTTGAAAGTGTAAATATTTTTTTCGTAGCGTAGATTGAAGATAATATCCCCGTAATTATAAATATAGTATATATTAATTTATAAGATTTTCTGTGTGAAAGCTGAAAATTGAATATGCCTTTCTTTTTTGATTTAATAGTTTGCTCTTCTTCAGTTAAGAAAAGTGGATACCTACAATTATTCTCTGCTTCTATTTTTTTTATTATATTCTCAGAATGCTTAATAAGAAAACTGTTCCTTTGGTCTATTTTTATAAAAATAAAAGCAATAATTATTTGAATTAAACCTAAGGCTCCTCCTAAATAATATTCTTTGTATGTTGGTTGAAATGTCGTAATCGTAGCAGTTGTCAACAGACTAGAAAATAAGATGAAATAATTAAATAGTTGAACTCTTTGTTGTGCATGTTGTATAAAATGTTTAAAAGCTAAATCAAGCCATTCCTTATCAGATATATTTGTTTCTTTCATTATTCTTTGATCTATTTATGTCTTCAACGTGATTTGGACAAATTTGCTTAACTGTTTAATAAGAGGTTTATTGCAGTAAATTTAGTGATTTTTGTCGACTATACGATGTTCCAAATCTAATATTACCATTTTGGTAAGGCTGTATATATCGGTTATTCCGGGTCAGCAATTACAAAATTATTTTTTTAGTTTTCTCATAAACATAGTATGGTGGATATACTTGAACAAGCTGACCCCTCAAAATTGAATTAGAATTAGGGATGCGTAGTGCGTTTAAAGCTGTTATTCAACTGCCATACTGGCTGATGTTGACCCCCTAATTTATTTTTTCAGTTCATTGCGCTGGAGCATGCTGACCCCTTAGCAAGTAGTTTTTGTTACTTAGTGATCAAACAATTCGGATCACTGATGGCTGGAAAACCAAAACGAATGAGTCAGATAAAGCAATTAATCAGATTGTACCAGAGCGGTAGCGGGATAAAAACAATCGCCCGCATCCTTGGTATGAGCAAGAATACGGTGAAGTCCTATCTCAAAAAGATGGCCGACGGCGGTTTCAATACGGAAGAACTTCTTAAACAGGAGGACCCCCTGTTGGAAAAGTCGTTCTACGCAGGGAATCCTGCTTACAAGGCAGACAAGTTTGAGTACCTAAAAAGCCGTCTTGACTATTATGAAAAAGAACTTAAGCGTACCGGAGTTACCAAGCTGCTGCTCTGGCAGGAATATATAGAAAGTGATCCCACCGGTTATAGCTATCCACAGTTCAACTATCATTTAAGGCAACAGCTTGTCTCGCGCAAGGGCAGCATGGTGCTTGAACATACCGCCGGCGATAAATTATATATTGACTTTTCCGGAAAAAAGCTCCATTATATTGTATCCATTCTACCAAGTACATATTGACTTAGATCGGCTCAGTGGTTAGCTTTGCTGTTATGAACAACCTTCAAGAAAAACGTGAGCGTATGCTGTCTATGATAGCAGACTGGCAGCAGAGCGGAAAAAGCAAGAAAGCGTTTTGCACGGAAAATGGGATCAAGGAAGCGACTTTTTATTATTGGTTTTCGCGCAGTAAAGAAAATGACACTACCGGAGGGAACTTTATCACAATCGACAACGCGACCCGAAGGAACGATGTTGAGATTATCTATCCCAACGGTGTGCGTATAAAGGTCGAAAATGATCTTGCCCTTGTATCACAGCTGATCCGTCTGTACTGATGTTTGCACTGGGGTCATCGCACCGCTTTTATCTTTACGATGGGTTTTGCGATATGAGAAAGTCATTCGACGGGCTCTGTGGACTGATCAGTTCGGGGATGGGTCGTCAGGCTACCAATGGTGAGGTTTTCGTATTTCTGAACCGTAGCCGTACGCATATGAAGCTGCTGCACTGGGAACAAGGAGGCTTTGTCCTTTATTATAAGCGTCTGGAGAGGGGTACCTTCATGCCGCCGAAGGTAAAAAACGGAGAATTGTCCTGGAGCGACCTGGTACTGATGGTCGAAGGGATACAAGTGGTAAAAAGTATTCAAAAAAGACGTTTTTCTTTACCTTAAAAATGGACTTAAAATAGGAATAAAGGTATCTTTTGAGTATCTTTAGGGTATGGAAACAGCACTGGAAAACCTATCAAAAGAAGACCTTCTGAAAATGGTTTCCAGTATGTCCAAACAGAATGAACTCCTCCATCAGGAGCGTGAGATTCTTTCACAGGAGCGTGATTACCTGAAAGCTCAGGTGGAGATGCTTCAGCGTATGCAGTTCGGACAGAAGCGTGAGCGCTTTGAAGGCGATCCTGATCAGACGATGCTCCCTTTTAATGCAGAGCCTGCTGAAGCAGAGCAGCAACAGGAAGAAATCAAAGAAAAGATCGAGTATGTCCGTAAACGTCCCAATCATAAAGGACGCGCTAAATTACCTGCCCATCTCCCTGTAGTCGAGATCGAGATACACCCTGAAGGAGACCTTTCCAAAATGGTCTGTATCGGCAAGGAAATTACCGAGGAACTGGAGTGCGAGCCTGCAAAGTTCTATATCAAACGTTACATCCGTTATAAATATGCAGCTAGAAACGGAAATGGCGTATCCATCGCCGAACTGCCTGAACGGGTCATCGATAAAGGAATTGCAGGGCCGAGCTTACTGGCGATGATATTGGTAGGTAAATATCAGGACCACCTTCCGCTATACCGGCAAAAACAGATCTTCGCAAGGGAAAACATACAGATCCCATCCTCAACCATCGAAGGATGGACCAGACAGGCCCTGGAAAAACTGGAACCATTATATGAACAAATGGTCTTCGATACCAAATCTCAGGGCTATCTGCAGGTTGATGAGACCCCTATAAAAGTACTGGACAGCGATAAAAAAGGAGCTGCCCATCAGGGGTACTTTTGGGTCTACCATTCGCCTTTGGATAAAACGGTACTGTTCGATTATAACCCTTCCCGTGGTGGTCATGTACTTAAATCCATGCTGGATAACTTTAAAGGATATCTGCAGACGGATGGGTATGCGGCCTACGAAAAGTTTGGCAAAAAGAAAGACATCACCCATCTGGCCTGCTGGGCACACGCACGCCGTGAGTTTGAGAAGGCCCTAAAGAATGACCCGGCAAGGGCCCAAAAGGCACTGCTGATGATACAGGAACTTTATAAAGTTGAGCGAAAAGCCAAAGAAGAAAAGTTATCACCCGATAAGATCAAGGAGCTGCGGCTGAAAGAATCGCTCCCGGTTATCAACGAGCTGGGCAAATGGATCTTTGATGAAATAAAGGACACCCTGCCCAAAAGCCAGATCGGGAAGGCTATGGCCTATGCATACCTACGTTGGGACATGCTCTCGGAATATCTGCGCGACGGGAATCTGCAGATTGACAATAACCTTATCGAGAATGCCATTCGCCCTGTTGCTCTGGGACGCAAAAACTGGCTGTTCGCCGGAAGCCATGAGGCAGCACAGCGATCAGCAATGATCTACTCTTTCTTCGCTATCTGCAAAAAGCATGAGGTGAACCCATTTCTGTGGTTAAAACATACGCTAATGAATATAGCGTCAATAAACCACAAGAATATAAAAGAGCTTTACCCACAGAACTTCAAAAAATCAACTGATATGTAGTTCATAGGCCGGATACATTATATTGACAGGTCCACTGGGGAGCTGGTCGCCTGTGAAGTATTTGTGGCCTGCCTGCCCTTTTCAGACTATGCGTTTGCAATCGCTGTACCATCTCAGCAGACCCCTGACTTTTTTTATGCACTGAGCAGCTGCCTGGAGTCTCTTGGCGGTGTACCAAAGGCCATTGTCCCCGACAATCTCAAAGCAGCGGTCATCAAGGCCGATAAATATGAGCCGGTCCTGAACCAGTCCATGGAAGACTTTGCCAATCACTACGGCACAGCTGTGGTTCCAGCACGTGCAGGCCGCCCAAAAGACAAATCATTGGTAGAAAATCAGGTAAAAATGATCTATACCCGTGTTTTTGCACCACTGAGAAACAGGCAGTTCTTTGATATCCATACGCTCAATGAAGCCATAAAGGTCTGTATGTTAAAGCACAACCAGACCCGGATGCAGCAAAAGCCATACTGCCGGGAAGAGCGGTTCTTAAGTTCCGAAAAATCAACATTGGGCGAACTTCCCAAAGAACGCTTCGAGCTGAAGAGCTACGCTGAACTCAAAGTTGGAGATAACGGACATATCTACCTGCAGCGCAATAAACACTATTACAGCGTACCCTTCGCTTATATCGGAACAAAGGTAAAGATCATTTACACACGCAATATGCTCTGGATCTATTGTCGGGGCAAACAGATTGCCTCGCACATACGCAGTTACAGGGAAAATGCGTACACCACTCTGGCGACACATTTAAAGTCCGAACATCAGGCGTATAAGAACCGCTCGCATGAAACGTACCTGACAAGGGCAAAAGCACACTCTGCGGAGTTCGCCAGACTTCTGGAGATACTCTTTGAGCGGGCGCATTATCCCGAGCAGTTATTCCGTACCTGTGACGGACTGTTCAGGCTAAAACGGGACTTCCCGGCAGAACAGTTTGACAAAGCATGTAGTTACGTACTAAAAAATAAGCTATATACCTACTACTACTTTAGGAATGTACTTGAAAATGGAACAGCAAACAGTCAGCAGGAAACTTCCGTAAAAAGCTCCCTGCCAGAGCATGCCAATATCAGGGGAAGAGGGTATTATGAAGGCAGCCAGCCGACACTGTTTGATCAGTCAAACGATGGATCCGCAATACAGTGATGAATAGAATAGAATAAAATAAACAAATAATAAAATAAGATGAATATTGAAACACAGATGAGAGCGTTGCGCTTACATGGTATGGAGCGTAACTGGAAAGCATTGAATGAAACCCGCCGCAGTACAGAACTCACCCTTTCCGAAGGACTGTCCCTATTGCTGCAGGCAGAATCAGATGAACGGGATGAAAAAAGGTTTGAGCGTCTCAAACAGAATGCCGGGTTCCGCTATCAGGCTTCCATAGAGGAGATAAACATGGTCGCTACCAGAGGTTTGGACAAGGGATTGATCACTACGCTGGCTACCGGCGAGTACATCAAAAAAGGAGATCCGATACTCATCAGCGGTGCTACGGGCTGTGGGAAGAGCTTCCTCTCTTCAGCATTGGGCCATCATGCCTGCGCACAGGGGTATAAAGTCCTGTACTTTAACCTGCAAAAACTACTTCTAAAGACTAAAATGGCCCGCCTTGAAGGTACACTGCACAAGCTGATGGACAGGATATCAAAAGCAGACCTACTTATTGTCGATGACTTCGGCCTGGTAAATCTAGACCAGCAGCAAAGGCTGGATCTGATGGAAATAATTGAAGATAGACACGCTAAGGCCTCGACAATAATTGCCAGTCAGTTACCTGTGGCCAGCTGGTATGATGTAATCGGTGAAGATACAATTGCAGACGCAATACTCGATAGACTGATCCATGGATCTTACAGAATCGAACTTAAAGGCGAAAGTCTAAGAAAAAAGAAGTAATATTGTCAGGTCATCAGTTGGACTGAAAAAAGCCTTGTTAGAGGGGTCAGTATGTCCAGCGGAGGGGTCAACTTCAACATTATATCCAGTATGGTGCGGACTATGCATCTGTCAATCAGCATCGCACCCGCTATTGTAATCATTCGATTAAAAAAATTGTATAATTAATAATTATGGCTTAAACGGATATGTTTAGCTAAAATGCGGTTACTTTTTATAAAAGTCTATATCTTTAATATTTTAGATAAAAAA
>NZ_DDKA01000008.1:0-12432 GCF_002339225.1 Sphingobacterium sp. UBA2610 | reverse complement strand
TTTTTTATCTAAAATATTAAAGCAAAAATAAATTGAATTCCGTTGGTTTCTCCCAGCTGGTTAACGTAAGGGCGCTGGTGTGGCGCCTTTTACTTATTCTGTTGTGTTGGACAATAATTCTTCTAACGCACGAATATATTCTCTTGTATCTTTTTCAATATGATTCCACTCAGGATATTCTAAGTATGCTGGATCGCAACCCTCATGAGCAACCATAAAATCGAATAAATCGTGATTCCTCTGAAGATATCTTTCAGCTTCTCGACATCCGTCATAAAGTTTTCTTTCAGCATCCCCCCTAATACTTTTATTTTTCCCATTCATAGAGTAATGATATTGACTCGAAACTTTGTCGAGAATCTCATTACGTAAAAAGCGGATGTGTTGTTCTAACTTTTCTCTTGTCATATGGATAATTGTTTAAAGTGATTCAGACTTCCAACGGAAAATTACTAATCAATCACACATTTATTTTAGATTTGAAAAATATAATTTCTCGTAATTGGAATGACTTTAATGCTTTGTTTGAGAGTTTTGATACATTCGAGCAGTCAATGAACAAACTCAACGAGATTAGACGAGAAGAAGCTCACAATAGACCCATCTCACAACAAAATTTGGAAGAACTACAAGTAATTCATAGTAAATTGCTTAGCCGGATTTTCGAAACTTACTCTTTTAATAAATCCAATTATCTTATCGAAAACTGGAAAAGGCAAATACAAAAAATATTCATAATTAATTTAACAAACTATAAACAGACTAAAAAGACAGTCGCCATTTCTGTTGAATCTATTATTGAAAATTCCGAAAGATTAATAAAATACTTAGCCGCGATTCTGTTTGATCTTAATTCGCTTATAGTGCCGATACAAAAGAAAACTCATCACGACAAACTTATTGAAATATATAATAATGCTGTAAACATAGAAAAGGATAGAATTGCATATGCAAGAAACAGAGGAAAGGGTTTAGATCATTTGATCGAACGTGAAAGATTACAAAAAGTAGAAATGGATATTTTCTTTGAGGAACATTTAAAAAGCTCATAAAGAAGAAAGGACAATACGTTTAGTTAAGATTCCTTAAAAGATCAATAAAAGTTCTGAACAAATTTAATTCTTCATCAGAGACAGGACATAACGATCCACATTTTGGACATGTAAAACTGAAAGTTTCAAGAAAAACTTCAATGTTGATATTAAAGTCTGTTTTAGCCTCACAATCATCACATTCAAACGACAGTCGTTCTGTAATTATTTTCGATACGCCTTCCCTAGGCCCAGTAAGATTCTCATATGCAAAAAGACGTTGTAGGGATTTAATGGTTTTAATATCGTCAAATTTATCTTTCGGTAAAAATTGGAATATGAGTTCATCAACAATATTAGCTGTGTGCAGTAGTAAAATTGGAACAATTAAATAATAATGTTTCCAATATTCTATATGATCTTTAGAGTTATAAAATATAAAATTGAGATTTTGTTTTGATGTACGATAGTTAGAATCCAAAGTCACCAAATGTAAGGCTCGATTAGAGACACCATTAATACCATATTCACAAGATTTATCGTATCGTAAACTGTAAATAAATTCTTCACTAATTCCATAATTCGGACACTTATTTACAGCTTTACGAAGAATATCTTTAATATATTGAAGATTCTTTTTATTTGAGGGATCATATGATTTAGGATCGCCATCATCAAAGAATTTTTCAATAAATGCTTTAGGGTCAACTAATAATTGTTCTAAAATAAATAATTCATCAGTGAAAGGTTTTCTAAGCAAAGAATAGGCAACTGTTAATTTCCCTTTTTGAGCAGTGCTTAGTGATTCGTATATGAAATTTACTAAATCAGAAACTATGCTTAGAGCTATATGTTTAGTTAAGATCTCACAAAGCTCTTCCTTTTTATGATTTTTTCCCAGCCAATCCAAGATGTGCTCATCATTCATGGGAAGGTCTGGTATTATCTCCTTTTCAGAAAATTTAAAAGATGTCAAATCGAGATATTCACGATATTCCTTATTAGTTATTACATCCGTAAGATGATCATAGATGTGTGCGCAGATATTATGTTTTAAATGAAACTCCTCAGGAAGCCTTGTTGGTTGATCTTTCCCAATTAACAACATAATCTTTAGATCTAATGTAGGAATAATATAATTAAACTAGACTAGCTCCACAGCGTTTAATTCAGCAGCGAGGCGATGTAGCCCATCTTCAATTTTTCTCAATTGAGGTTGACGGGGCTTTTTTAATCCGGAAGAATAATGTTGTAATTGACGTTGGTTAATACCTGTTATTTTCTCCAGCGCAGCATTTGTAAAGATCCCCTTGTAATAGTTTAAAAAGCTCTCTACATCAAAATGATAAAGAACTTTATAATCTTTTTTTAATAAAGCTGGAATATTTTCTGATGTATTATATTCCTTAAAAAGAGCTATGTTATCCAAAATGGACTGTTTTGTTTCCTCGACAGAATGTCCAGTTCCATAAATGCCTGCAACATTCTCAGCATAAGCACTGAAAAGATCTTCATTCCGTTCTATTACAATCTTCAGAGTTTTCATATCATATCTATTTTACCATTTGGGATCTGAAGCTATTTTAGCCCCAGATCCTTCATGATTTTAGAACAAAGTCCTTTACCAACATCAACACCACCACCATGAAAAGGAACTGGATATCTAATTCCGTTCTTCTCGTAAATAGGATGCTTGCCATCATCGACACGACGCCAGCCGTTACTTTGAATCAACTTGTGTAATTCTTTATATTTCATATTAAAACATCATTAATGCAACTTAATTATTGCCTATAATCTTAGCTACATTAATTCGAACTACACAATACAAAGGTAGTAATAATACTACCAATTAGAAAATATTTTTTATACTTTTTTTTATCTTCTGAAAAAACTCGGTCTTAGAATATTATATTTCAATTTTCATTATGTATTAAACTAAAACTCTTTTTTAAATAATTATACTTTGAATGTAATTTGACATTCCTTCGATCGAATCCTTTAGTTCTGCAAATGTGTACCGTGGATTTCGGACATTTTCAGGATGGTGTATTTGGTGCCTAATATATTCAGACAGCGTTTTTTGCTCATCTTTTGTTGTGCCGTTTTTATTTTCTCTAACATACAAACGAGTAGGCTTACCACTAAAATATCCTGGTAATTCCCCCTGCAACTCTAAAAAACCATATAATTCATTATGGTACTCTTCAGTTATTTCTCCAAATGCAATATAATTCACCTCATTTAATGACGGATAAGGTAAACAGCTAGAACTGACCTCGGAAATAATTTTATTACCTTCTTCCAGTGAAACCAATCTTAAATTATTAAACGACAAGCCTTTTACAATGTTAGATCCATGGGTGGTAAGCAGTACCTGAGTATTTTCTGCTGTCGAAAGTTCTGTAAAAGCGTTAATCAAAAGCTTCTGATGATGAGAATGTTGTGATGTCTCAGGTTCCTCTATTGCATATATAATTGATCGAGAATTCAAATTTCCAGATTTCAATTTTCTCTCTGCCTCAGCTCTAAAAAAATTTAGTAGAACGAGCCTCTTTACACCACTACCTCTTTTATTAATCGGAATATCATAATCACCAAAAATTGATAAATTTTTAAATACATCTATCCATTTCAAAGATTCTTTAGGTGGAATAATTGGAGTAAGAGAATTAGCTACATCGGGATTCATTTCTCTCAACTTTGTTAAGGTATTATCTACAACCACATTTAAATGCTCTTCCACTTTGACGGCGACTTGGTTCAATGCATCAATTATCTCTCCATCACCCAAAATATGCCTTACCGCCTCTTTTAAAGGATCTTGCACTTCGCTATCTCCATCACTATTTTTTCTGTCTGATTGAAATAAAGAATACTGGGGCAAAAAGGTTTGAAGCTGATCCCAAATTGATTTCGTATCCCCTTTCGTTACATCAATTTCAATCTCCTCCGTCTGAAGGTTTTCTGAAAAAAATGACCAAATTGCCTTTCTAAGACTAGAATTGACTGCTAGATTTTCACAATGAATCTCATTTGCTTTTACAATTGTTTTTAATTCAGCATTTTTTTTTGATAACAAATCTGAACATTTTTCATGTCGTGGATGCAAAGCCTTTATGAATACATTCTGTTTAGTCCCATTTGTGTACCTTTTAATCACTTCCAAATCTCCGTGGCTATTAAGCAGGAACTCTTCTGTCAAAGATGTTCTACTTGTAGCATCCAGTATAACATCGGCAGGGAGTTCGCAAAAAGTAGCTGAAATAATTATTTCAGTATTTTCTTCCGCTAATCCTGTTTTATTAATATCATCCTTGTCTATTTTAATAATACCTTTCCCTTCATTAAAGAAAATATCAAGAGCTTCAAGAATAGTGGATTTTCCAATATCATTTTTCCCTACCAAAACTGTCAAATCATCAATTTCAACTGTGGTAAGAGGATAATACCCTCTAAAATTTTTCAAGGAAATAGTTTTTAATTTCATAAAATAAGTAATTATATAGTTTTACAAAAAATAGATTCTAAATGTTAAAACAAAATATGGCTAAATATTAATCGATTGAATAGTATGTAATCATGGATACTTATGACTTTATTACCTGAGATTAGAAAGATTAATAAATATTCTAATATAAATTATTGACCTGGAGTGAAGTTATAATAAATCATAAGTAATAATTCTTAAAAAGGTAGATCCTCTTCAACAACTTTTAATTCCAATAATTCTACTTTTTCCAAATTATTCTTTTTTGGCCAATCTGGTAATGTGAACTTCAATCCCACATCGTGCTCTTTATCAGATTCATATTGTGCGAGTGAAGGACTTTCTAATGCTACTTTCACTTTCGTAGTATCAAGAATATTATTCTCATGATAGAAACGAACTCTTTTTCCTTTTAAAATCTTAAAAAATGGATCAGCTTCAATATAATCATCAGATGTCACCAGCCATCTTCTCACTTTGGCTTCATAAGCAAGTAGCCAATGCTCGGAATATAAAGAATCCTTATTAAGTAATGATTTCCAAAGATTTACATCCAATCCGTTCGGTATGAGTTTAGATTTCCTCATATCTAAACATATCAAAGCGATCATAGAGTTACTCATTTGTGAAAGCATTTTAGCAATCTCAGGTTCAAGTATTAATTTAAATGATTTCATTGTCCATAATGCCCAAGTTATTTCAAATTCATTATCCATATCACAATGGAATTTGATAAATTGTTCTAATGCAAATTTTAAGGACTTTAAATCAAATTGATAACCTTTTTTAAAGTAACCGAACAATATTTCCGCTAACAGATGAATCGTCCTTGATTCATGCACAATACAATTTAGTAGTAGAGATTGTAATATTTTTAAATTTTGTTTATCAAATATAGTTGGTCTTATTTTCGAAATGGCATAGGAAAGAACAGCGTCTTCGGTAAATACTTTTGCATGGAAATATGCCTTGTCAAAAAATTGAATAAGTTCTTTTCTCTGTTTTACTGAATCTGATGAAAATCTAACACTTTTTAAATCTTTATACCATATAGATTCCATAACTTCGGGAATAGCAACTATTGTATCTTTATTGGGGTTTAATTCCAACTCATATTCTTTTAAAGCATGATGAACTATAGATCGTGCCAACTCGGCATCACCTAATGTTGTAAAATATAAATAGTAATCATCAATTATACGTACGCCTTGAAATGAAGGAAGTTTTTTATACAGCTCTTGATCTATAGATGACAAAATAATTTCAGATATAATCCTGCTTGCATCTGGTCCAACTGGTATACCTATAGTTTGTCCGTCTTGCAGCTTTCTACAATCTTCATCTAAAGCATTTCCGAAATGGGTTTTGCGCGACCTGTGCATTTTAGAAATACTCTTTGTATGAAGAGCCCAAGGAATGCTATGTGTATATATGGAATTATAAAATCTTGATATGTCTACTTTTAAAAGATATCGCCTGCCTGTGGATCTTAGAATACGTTCGTGGATTAATTCTTCAAAAATCGGTTTTTCAATTGAGCGAACTTTCCCTAGTTTCAATCTTGACATGGATAGTGCTGATTTTTCAGTATGAGTGTAAATACTCGACCAATTATCACATATAGTTTTACAAAGTCTAATGTAGTGAAGCGGATTAGGAATCATGAGGGTTCTTCGATAGCCTCCGACCTTAGGAATTGAAAAATATATTGATTTACTTGAAGCCTTTTTTCCCCTTTCCAGCGGATCTAAATGGTCGATTTTATTTAAAATTGATTCAACAACCTTGGATAAATCTTTGGATGTAAATGGTGGAATAAGTTCCTCTGGTAAGTATCCGGTAGTAATTAATTTATCAATGTTCATTATTTATTTCTAAAATTTAAAAAATATATGGCTTGAAAAAAACACTATTAACACAGAATAATTTTGTCCTAATTCCTCTTTCGAAATTTGGGTGTATCAAACTTAGGCTTAATCTTAGGCAATTCAACTTTCACAGAAATAGGCATAGGAAAGTCCACTCCCATAACAATAGCTTCACCCGATCCTAATGAAGGAAGAAAAGATAAGGTTTCCTTATTAGCAGTAGAACAGGCGCTCGCAATAGCTTCTCTATCCTGATAATTTATTAAACGATGTGTAATGAATGTCCCCATTTGGCTCAAAGTTCCTGTTGGAATATCTCGAGGCATTTGAGTAGATATACAAAGAAATAAGCCATATTTTCGACTTTCTTTAGAAATATTATCGAAGGCATTTAATTCAGTACTTTCAAAATGCTCGTCTTTTACCTTTTTATTCAGGAACTGATGCGCTTCATCTACAAATAAAATTACAGGATTTTCTCTGAAGATATTTGTTCTAGCCTTATTCAATAAGTACCTACCTATGGAATTTGCTAAAATTTCTCTTATCTGAAAATCGTAAGGAACATTTTCAAATCCAATTCTTAGAATATTTAATTTTGAATCCTTCAAAAATGTTTCAATTTTTTCTATTAAATTAGAGGTTGTAGGGTTATTAAAACCAAATATCCCTGAATAGTTAACATTGGAAGTAATATTATTTACTCTAAGAATCAGACTCGTAGCATTGCCAAAATTCCTTAAATCTCGACCATCCCAACTTTGATCTTTTACATAATAACACTCATTATCAATCTGCTTATGGAGCTTAACGATATCAAAATCGTTATAAGAATATTCTTCAACAACTTTTTTATACTTAATACATGCATTATTAAAGGGGGCTATTAAATTTCCGTTTTTAACCACTGTCCCATCTTGCACGACAATTGTTTTATTTTTAATTGTAAATGTTCCACTATCTTTTTGTTCATTATTCAAAGATTCTTTCAATAGACAGGCGGCTATTTTTAGTGATTTAATTGCTTCTAAAAGTATGGGTTGCTGAACTTGGCCCGAGGGACGAAATAAAACAAAAAGGTCATTTATTGATAAATTTTGATAAGGAAAATAACTATCTGAGATAAGGATAGCATGATTAACTTTAGGATGATTATCAAAAGTTGAATACTCCCCTGTAGGATCAAATATAATCGCTTTGGCTCCAGTTTCAATGACACCTTCGATAAACTTGCTAATTGTATAGCTCTTTCCTCCTCCCGTCGTTCCTACAACAGCGCAATGACGACTAAATATTGCCTGCAAAGAGATATCTACTGGTACGGATTTATCGTATATTAAACTCCCTAATCTAAATATCGGAGAATCCTCTATGTTCTCAGCTTTTATTCCAAAAGTCTTAAAATGTGTTGAAAGAAATTCTGAAGAACATATAAAAACCTTTGATCCTATTAATGGTAGGCTATTTATTCCCTTTTCTATCTTTGTAGGATCAAATAAATCGAAAGATAACAATACCTCTATTCTCCCAACTGGATGAAACTCTTTGGTTGAAAAAGTCCTCTCACTGAGTTCTAATCTTTCCTTTTCAGGAAGGGCTACCTCTAACAGCTTTCCTAAAAAACCACGATCCTCGCCTTCGATTACGATATAGTTTCCAACGAGCCCACCGCGTAAAGATTCTGAGTGGTGAATAAATGTTTTCATCAAAATAGATGACGGAAAATGAACTTTAATATAAAGTGGAGAAACGAAATTCACATATCCTAAGAAATGACTATGATCAAAAGGACTATTACCCATATTTAGCTATTTGGAATATTTATAATTATTTGCTTTGAAGTGTCCTGATTATATGATTTAAGCTCCGGATAACTTTTTGCAAATTCTTCAAAGGTTTCGGATACGATTGATATGTTAGAATATTTTCTGGCTGCTTCTATAAAGGGGCCCAAATTGGCATTGGAGTCATCAATACCGCGATTAATAATCATAAGCTGAAAACTAGGATTCTGCTCCAATGCTTCAATAATTGAAGTTACAATATGCTTGTCGCCGAAGCTAAACCCTATTGTAATAAGGAATACATTCTCTTTACGTAAGGAGGATTGAAATCTCGACATCATTTCAAAATAGGGTTGTTCATAAGAGCTTTCATATTTTGATTGGTGAGGATAGATCATGATAGGATTGTCAGGTACTTCCTTTTGTACAATTCTACCGCCCTCTTTTTCCCAATTAACCGAACCATGTAGTTTATATAGGTGAAAAACTTTTTGAATAAAGTTATCTTCTTCCTTAACACGACTAAGATTTCGTGATACTATATCATAATCATAATTTCGCCCACTGAACGTTCTAGGATACGAATATGAGAAACCATCTATGATTACAAAATTGCTTTCACATGCTGCTTGTTCAAACATAATATCATAATTTAGTGTAAAGAGCTTAAACCGAGGTAAAGTTACCTTCCGTTTTGTCATTTTATTAAGCAGTAGTGTATGTGGAGAATTATCCGGAAGAATTAACTGACATGCGTCTTTTATAAAATCTTTTATCTTGTTAACACAATCCTCAATATCAATATCGTCTTTGGATATAAACGGAATTGCCGGTGTAGCCATTGAAAGAACTCTTTCAAGATTCTTAATTATTGTGCCATCCTCCCAGCGATCATTATAATTTATAGTCTTAAGTAATTTATCAAAAATAGCAGGAGTCAACAAAGCCTCAGCATCGTTCCAAAGGTCGACCATTGATTTGCCCTGCTTTGCCCCCTTTCCCCATCCTATTGAAGATCCAGCACCAGTTAATAATAATAAATTCTCAAATTGATTATTTAGGGTATATGCATATTTGTTCCTCTTAGTAGCTTGGGCATAATCAATCCTATTATCTATACTATCGCCAAAATCATGCTCTTTACCATCGATAAATACCTTGATATTACTTTCATCCGTATCATCATAAGCTACGGAACTTGCATTGTTTAAAAGAAGATTTACCATTTTAATTTTTTACTCAAATCTATCATTATCCTATTTCTGCTCCTTCTTGATAAAAAGACAATTCATTTATACCGCCGTGTCGGATATTAAATTCAATAAAAATCCCCAAGCAATATTTTAGCGTATTTCCATGTTCATCAGAAGTGTAAGATTTCAATTTTAAATCGTCATAGCTTTTACCGTAATAGGAATTATTTTTTTTAATTTCAATGATTAAGATATTGAAGTCATTTGATGCTCGTTTATGTACGATAATATCGGGATAAACTGAACGTGACAATACTTCTACTTCGTTTAAGTCCCTCTCAGCTTCTTTCAATCCATTTATTTCAACGATCCTATCCCTTAAAATATGTATATGTTTTTTATTGTTGTGATTATCCACATCTCCATTATACTCACAATCAACATCAAATTCAACAAACTGTATCTGCAATTTTTCAGCTAATTTATGAGCGATAGCGCGCTCACTAATATTACTGTTCAACAAATAATTGTCGCTTTCAAGAAAATTGTTGAGTGCAACATCGAATCTCCTTTTAATTTCTTCTATATCCATATAAACAATTTTTAACAAGTGTAAAAAACTATACATCCGTTAATTTTAATCCCTGAACTTGCGGTATTCTTAAATATTCCAAAACAAGAAGTAAGTCATATTCAATATTATTTTTAAGGTTGGAATTGAACTTTTGATATTCGTCTGAGGCTTGAAACAATTGATAGTGATTCTGAAAAACATTTAGACTTTGAATCAATCTTGAATTAATATTGTGAGGAGCTATACTTAATAAATACCTCTTATCATCATCACTTAAAGTTGTATTGACGATTACATTGTAGTAAATCTCAAATTCGATAGCTAAAAAACTTAAAGCTCTTGAGTAAACCCGAAAATTATCATCTTCAAAAAAACGAAGATCAATATTTAATTGGACTCGCCTAAGATCTTCATTTCTATTTATAAATTCATTCAAATACGTACCGTAATTAGAAGATAATTTGGTCTTAGTATGTTCCAACTGCCTGAATATTAAATCTAGCGCCCTATTGTAATCTGTATCCTTTTTATTCTGGGATATTTGTTTGCTTTGGGAATCGTAAGTTGCGAACACGAATATTACGGTAATAATGTTCATTAATAAAGCCATTAATGCAATCACTGCGTTAATGCCGTTATATCCATTTTCATTATCAATTATTATACCTTTCCAATAAGAATATATAGCAAAACCAATAGCGAAAAAAGCTAGAACAATACCGATCCCTATGCCAAAATATAAGATGAGAGTTTTATTGTTGATTTTATTTCTATCCATAATATATACGTTAAAGAGCTACCTTATTAATTACCCGAATCTTCCTATCAACCATTTCCTGCACTTCCTCCGGTTTCAAACTATTCTCTTCAAAACCTCTCTTATCTCGTGTGCATGAACCACAATTCAAATTGTCAAGCTTATTTGTATGACCACATCCACATCGCCACACTTCTTTTCCACTCGAAAACATCCCTTTCGATTCCTCAACTTGTACAATTTCAGGGAAGAAATTTGCTAAAGCATCTCCCTCTAAACTTTTCAGAATAGCTACATCTTCTTTTGAATACCAATCCTTGTCTAAAGAGAATATTTTCAGCGCAATACGTTTGGCATGTGTATTACTATTTAAGAGGTTAATGGCTTCTGCGTAATCTATAAAACTAGATGAAGTGATAATAGCATTGATACGTTTTACTTGTAAGGCTGTCAAATTGCCTTCTAATAAAGCGTTATAAAGAATAGCAATGGCTTCCTCATTCGGTAAGTAATCAAAATAACGGAATAGCATTTCCAGTTTATCTTTTGGTGTTTGTTCTATACCATAATCCTCATTCATTGCTTTGAACACAAGTGGTTCAAATTCCCTTAGGCCTGATGTAGCGATAAATTCAGCTGTATCTTTATTGATAGATTCTACCGACTTATAATTTTCTAGGATAATATCTGCTCTGACCTTTTGCTGGATCAATTCGCCATCCAATAGATCATCCTGCTTCTCCATCGGGACGCGAGCAACCTCTTTGAGATGTACTGGTGTCCCCACGGCCGTAATCATAAACATCTGGCTCCCCTTTCCTGAGATTTCGTCGATATCTACACTAAGCCCTATAATAGCATCAGCACGAATTGCCTGAGCACGCTGCTTGAGCGTTTCAGTAACACGCTTGTACATTTCCTGCATCTTCTTCTCATAGCTGGTAGAGCGACCGCCAAAGAAATCGACATAGCTCGCTCCTATATCGCTAAAGATATTGGTGCCGATGACAACATTAGCTGCTATTGGATCATTATATCGTGAAATCTCCCTCCCTTCGATGGAATTGGTCGTGGTTACTATCATGGCATTATACTTTTCAATCGGGCAAGGTTAATACCCAAGCCTAATATACATTATTTATTCTGAATTAATATGTTTACAGATATTAACTTTCAAGATTATTACAAACAGTAAGGCTAAGGTATTGATTTGGAAGATTGGTAGGTTACGGGAAACCGTAGCTGATTTACTCAACGGTTTTAATAAGACAATAAAATAAACAAAAAGGCCTCTCTCGTTAACCGTCGAGGGAGGCCGTGTTGGCTAGATGTCCGCTTGGGCTAGATGTTAACTGGCTTTGGGCATTCATCTACTGTAAAGATCGCGAGATTAGTTGAGATAATTGTTGTTCATTTCTTAAAAAATGTTGTTCAAAAGATAATGACAGGCGTCTTTTATCAAAAGTTCTTCAATGATCATCTACAGCTGATCCGTCAACGTAAAATATTTTTTGATGCTTAGTTCATCTATAGTCAAAAATCCGGTAACAGAAAACTTATTGACAGCTAGTACTCCGTGCTCAACATCTAGAAATAATTTTTTTTAAACCAAACAGGATTCGATATTGTATTAATAGTACTTTTCAAAATAGGTTGTAATTAGGAACCTTGAGATCCTCCCAGACTCAAGGTTTTTTTATTCCTTTTCACATCTGTCCTAAATAAATTTTAGGAT
>NZ_DDKA01000018.1:49428-100948 GCF_002339225.1 Sphingobacterium sp. UBA2610 | reverse complement strand
ATTGCATATAAAAAGCAATTTACTGCGGTGAGTTAACAGCTGCAATGGAAGATGATTGTTCGCTTTCAACTAGCAGTACCAGGTCGCTATGTAAACCCGTTACATGGCATTCATTAAGGTATAAATTAGAAAAATAACCTATTGTGTTAATAAATTAAGGGCTTAATAATTTTATTACACTTCTTTAATATAATCTCTTTGGAGACTGCCCAAATACTACGCAAATCGGCCATAAACAGCCTTTTTTACTGAAAATCGAGGAAAACTGGCTATAGGTAACATTAAATTAACAGCTGATTGATGTAATGGTAATTTGTTGTTAATGTTAATCTAATATTCTGCTAATAGCTTTGCAGAAACAAAAAACAAATAAATTGGAACCACAATTACAACTTAGAAGAATCGCTGCAGTCGTAACGCTAGCAGTAGCTGCGTCAACAACAGTTTATGCACAAAGTAGTGGGAAGTTAATGGGGACTATTACGAATAGTAAAACTGGTGAAACAATCACTGGTGTAACTGTGCGTATTTTAGGAACATCAAGGGGCGGAAGCTCTGATGTATCCGGAAAGTACAGTATTCCAGCTTTACCGGCAGGTAAATATACTGTAGAATATATTTACATTGGTTACTCGACAAAGCAAGTTACCGAGGTTGAGATTAAAGCGAATGATTTGACCAATTTAGATATCGTTCTTGATAATTCAGAAGGACAGGTGTTAGATCAAGTTGTGGTTACAGGATCTTTTAAGAAAGAATCTATCGGTGCATTATATTCGCAACAAAAAAATAGCGCATTGATTTCTGATGGTATTTCAAGTGAGCAGATCAGAAGATCGCCAGATAAAAATACATCCGAAGCATTACGTCGTGTCAGTGGTACGACAATTCAAGATAATAAGTTTGTCATTATTCGCGGTTTGAGTGACCGCTATAATGTTGCTATGATGGATGGCTCGGTATTACCAAGTACAGAAGCCAATCGTCGCGCATTTTCATTTGATATTATTCCTTCGAATCTTATTGATAAAATTACGATCTCAAAAACAGCTACTCCAGATTTACCAGCGGATTTTGCAGGGGGAGCTGTACAGATTACAACAAAAGATATTCCTGATCAAAATTTTGTCTCTTTCGGCTTGGGATATGGTTATAATACTGCGTCGACATTTAAAGATTTTTTACAAACTAAAAAGAACGTTCAAAATTATTTAGGTTTTGATGATGGATCAAGTCAGTTGGCTAAGAACTATCCTTCGCGAGAAGCATTCGCTGCTGGTCTGTCGCAAAAGTGGCAACGTTTAACGATGAAATCATTGTCGAATGATTTTTCAGTTGAAAATAAGAAGGCCCTTCCTTCACAAGCTTATCAATTTTCTTTGGGTCGAGTAAAGCAATATGAGAATAACAATAAATTTGGTGCGCTATTTTCTGTTAATTATCGGAATTCCCAAAATATTTTGTCAAATATTGAACGTAACTGGTATCAATACGATTATAAAGACAATCAATATAAGTTTACAACGAATTTGGGAGCAATGGCTAATTTCGGTTATTCTTTTGGAAAGAATAAAATCTCCTGGAAAAATTTATATAATCGAAATTATGATAACGTGTATACTGAGCGGACAGGAACACATCTTGGAACGACATCAGTAAATAAATTCTATGCTTTTGATATTTTGCAAAAATCATTGTTCAAGTCAACCTTGGAAGGCGATCATGTACTTTCGGATCTAAATGATAGAATTAAATGGACAGCATCATATAGCAACATTAAAAACAATCAACCGAATCAGATGAAAATCAATTATGCAAAAGCGATTGATAAAGAAAATGATTCTACAGTTCCTTATTTGGCTAATATTACCAGTCCTAGTAAAGAGAATACGCGTTTGTTTTCTGATCTTAATGAAAATGTTTTCTCTGGTGAGTTAAACTATGCTAGACCAATAAATTTTTTATCTGCACCAAGTACATTGAAAGTTGGTGCTGGAGCGAATTATCGTCATCGTGATTTTGATGCGCGTTTTGTTGGCCTTGTCTTAGATGTAATTAAGATGGATTCAAAATTAGCTGATCAAATACGTGAACTTTCTCCAGATAAAATATTTGCTGCAGATTTGATCGATAAAAACTACTTTAAATATGATGAAATCCAAATGCCTGGTGACTTCTATACTGCAAAATCAATGACAGGATTTGGGTACGCGATGATGGACCAAAAGTTTATGGATAAGTTTCGCATAGTCTATGGTTTGCGTGTTGAAAATTATAATGTTCAAATTGACACAGACAAAAAGGATGTTGATGATACAAAACTAGACTTTTTGCCGTCAATTAATATGACTTATAGTTTAAATAGTAAGACAAATCTTAGGGCTTCCTATTATCGAACAATTGCTCGTCCTGAATTACGAGAATTAGCACCATTTAGTTATTATGATTACGAGCAATTCGGAACTATTTCCGGGAATACAAAACTAAAACGAAGCGCAATCAATAATGCGGATTTGAGATTTGAAATATATCCCAAAGCTGGCGAAATCTTTTCGGTCTCTGCATTCTATAAACAGTTTACAGATGCTATTGAAGCATCTCGCTATGATGTAAATTCGACAGTTGATGTTTCCTATTTCAATACACCGAAAGCAACCTTATATGGAGCTGAGTTAGAGGCAAGAAAGAAATTGGATTTTGTCAGTGAAAATCAACTGTTTTCTAACACAACCGCATATTTAAATCTTTCTTATGTGCATTCGAAGGTGACTAATCCGACTGATCAGGACTATAAAGAGAAAACTCGACCTATGGTTGGACAATCACCTTATACTATCAATGCAGGATTGCAACATAGCGCATTGGGTAATAAATTGAATGTTAATGTTCTTTTTAACCGCATTGGTAAGCGAATAGCGCAAGCAGGAGGAATCACATTTGCGAGCGCTTACGAAGCACCTCGTAATGTATTAGATGCACAAGTCGGCTACAAATTGATGAATAATAAAGCAGAGGTAAAAGTCAATTTGGGTGATATTTTGAATAATCCTGTAAACGTATATTTTGATAATAAAGCTAAGGAAATTCTATATCGTTATAAGACTGGTGGAAATTATTCAGTATCATTTAATTATACATTTTAATAGTAATATAAACTTAATATTACTTTAAATATAAGGACATATCTAAAGTATTTTTTTGTATCAAGATTTTTAAAACTTAAAAAATGAAAAAAAGATTCTTATTCTTATCCCTGTCAGCATTATTATTGGCTGGAGCTTGTAAAGAAACAACAATTACGGATAATGGAGGTGGAACAGAAACTCCAACAAATCCTGGAAATGAGAATGTCGTAGAAATCTCAGGCGAGATAACTAGTAATACAACTTGGACATCAAATAAAATCTATGTTTTAAAAGGATTCGTATATGTCAGTAACGGTGCCACTTTAACGATTGAACCAGGAACTATTATTAAAGGAGATAAAGCTTCAAAAGCAACATTGACAATTACACGAGGTTCAAAAATTAATGCAACAGGTACAGCTGATAAGCCTATTGTATTTACATCTAATTTAGCTGCGGGAGCTCGTTCTCAGGGAGATTGGGGGGGAGTAATCCTTTTAGGTAAAGCGCCAGTTAACCAAGGTACCGATGTTAAGATCGAAGGTGGTCTTGCTGCACCGACAGGTAAGGATGAAAAAAATTATATTTATTATGGCGGTTCTGATGCTGCAGATAACTCTGGTGTAATGAAATATGTCCGTATCGAATATGGCGGTATCGCGTATTCTGTAGATAATGAAATTAATGGATTGACAATGGGTGGTGTTGGAAATGGTACAACATTGGAATATATTCAGATCTATCGCTCAGGCGATGACGCCTTTGAATGGTTTGGCGGAACAGTAAATGCGAAGCATCTTTTAGCTGTAGGTACTTGGGATGATGATTTTGATACAGATTTTGGGTATTCTGGTAATGTTCAATTTGCATTAGCACAACGTGTACCTACTGTTGCAGATCAATCAGGCTCTAATGGTTTTGAATCTGATAACAACGCTACAGGGACCGACCAAACTCCAAAAACTTCTGCTGTATTTTCTAACGTGACAATTCTAGGCCCAATTCAAAAGGCTGGAGGATCTTTTAATGCGAACTTCCAACATGGTGCTCAAGTGCGTCGGAACTCTTCTATCAGCATTTTAAACTCCGTTATTTCAGGCTTTCCTTTGGCTGGATTATATGTTGATGATACAAAGGTAATCACAGCAAATTCGACTTCGAATAATTTCTTAAGTGGAAATGCAGTTTTTGAAAATAATTTGGTATATGGTTCTAAAGACGCTGATTTAAAAGTTAGCTCAGCTACAAATGCTGCGGCTGTCTCTACACTTATACGTGCTAAAAATGTTTTCGAAAATGGTAAATATGCATCTGAACTGTTCGTAGCCCCTTATAACTTTGGTTCAGATTTTTCAAATACAAGCAACACTCCAAATTTCCAAGTGTTATCTGGATCCGCTGCTGCTAGTGGAGCAAGTTTTACCAATGCTAAGGTGTCGGGAAGTTTCTTTGAGAAGGTGGCTTATAAAGGTGCTTTTGGTACGACGGATTGGACAAGTGGTTGGGCTCATTATGATCCACAGAACTTGGCATATACCACTCCTGGAAAAGTAAAATAATTATAGTTTAGTAAATAGATGAAAAATCCCGCCTTGGCGGGATTTTTTATGTAGCATATATTTTAAATAATTCGTTAAATAGTCAAATAAAATAAATTCTAAATTATGAAACGAACAATCTATTTGGTTTTAATGGGTGCTTTCCTCCTTTTTGGGTGTAAAAAATCGAATGATATCAATGATCCTTCAACTTCTGGACTTAAAGTAGAAATAAAAGGAATTTCTGGTTGGGGCGAATTTGTAAATATTACTGTCGATCAAAATAAGACAGAGGTAAAGTATCCCGCTGGAACCACTGGCAATCCTCAAACTGTAAAAGATAAAAGCTACAAAACCAGTGAAGACACTTTTAGAAAGTTATCGTCATATGTCGAAACGTATGATTTAATGAACACCAAAATTGACGAGTGTGCACGTTGTGTAGATGGAGCAGACTATGTGATTACAGTAAAATCCGAAGGTAAAAAAAATACGGTAACAATTGCAGGGCAGCGTACAGATGGGAAATATACAGATGTACTTGATTTTATAAGCAAACTTTAGAACATATAAAGCTTACTTGATGATATATTTTCTACCGTAAGCTTTGATTCTACTGAAATTTTAGGATAGCGATGTAAAATTCCGATTATCAATTAGAATACCAACAGAGTAAACTTGTTGATATTTTAATTAATTCCGTGGGACCTTTGAAAAGGGCTGTCTCATCTCGGATCGTAGTGATATACAATCTGATAAGACTGATTTTTAAGCTCTTCAGACAATTGACCTATATCCAGTGTTTGCGCTTGAGGAGTAGGCTCACAGACAGAATAATATTTTCCATTGTACAAAATAGCATCACCGATAGGATGTTCAAATTGGACGGCCATCGTTACATGGGTGGGATAGAGCAGGGTGATCATCGGTAGATTGTAGATTTCCTTTACCAGGTAAAAAAACAAGGCAACACGATCGTCACAGTCACTGTATTTATTCAATAGCGTTTGTTCTGCAGAAAGACGTTTCTCGGTCCCGAAATTCTCTTCGTCATTTTCATACAAGAATGCATAGCGGGTGAACCGCATTAAATAATCGACACCTTCCTGCTGATTTTTTCCTTTTAAATTTTCCTTGAGCGCAGGAATCAGTGATTGATAAGTCTCTTTGCTAAGTGGAATATTGAAATAAGTTTCAAAATCTACGCCAGGATAGTTTTTAAAAAGATCACTGATATCTTCATTCAACTTGACATTAAAATGGTAGGCTTTATGTCCATAATTGAACTCAATTTGCTTCTCCTTATAATTTGCGGGTACAAAATCAGGTAATTTTGTGATTTTGTAACTGAAATCTTCGATAGCTTCTGGTACTTTAATTTTAACAGGAATATAGGTGTCTGCGCGTTGAAAGAGCTTTCCATAGTCATGGAAGTTTAAACAGGTGTATTTCTTGCCATCAATTTCAAAAAAGGGAATATCAGAGATATCTTCTTTGTTCTGAATGAAAAATATGATCTGATTACTACCCACAGCCAAACGAGCATCATAACCAGATTTACACATTAAAAACCATTTATATAATGTGTAGCGGGTGTAATTTTCCGTTTTGGGAGCAATCTGTTGTGCGGTGCGGCGAATCAGCTGATAATATACCCAATCATTTAGATGATGTTCATCTTTGTATTCGAGAAGGCTATTTATAAGCTGTATGTAATTAGTTTGATCAGCTATTTGATAGAATTTTTGTATGTGAGCTATTGTTAGGCTGTCATTGAATGGAATATTAAAGGACGATGGAATATCAATAGATACTTTGCCATCATAAAAATCGAAATCATGATGCTGCGCCCTAACGAGTTTTGGACTGTAGGTTAACCAAAATAAAATGGTTAAAAACGCAATATAGTATCCTTTGATATTCAATTATTAACAAATTGATAACATTAATGTAATGTAAATTTAACAAATTGTAGTTGCTTTTTATACCGATTATTGAATAATGTTTTTGGGATTGCAATAAGTCTGTTATTTCTACTAAATATTGTGGATATGATTCATTTGTGAGTGTTTTTTACTAAAACATCAAAATACATTAGTATGCTTTCTGATTTTGGCTGGAAGCTATATTTTGGACGGGAGGAAAATAAAGAGAATTTAATCAATTTGTTAAATAGTCTGCTTGAGGGAGAGCATGTGGTCGAGGATCTCAGTTACAGCAATGTTGAAGAAGACGGCGATTTGCCGTATGATCGGAAAGTGATTTTTGACCGTGGGGTAAGCTATACCTCCCGAACGATTAGTCGCTTGACCAAGAAAGCAACTGCGGGAAATAATTATGAGCTGCCACCGGTATATTTTATTGCCGTACTGGGGTTTCGGCTTGATCCATTGAACAGGGCGAAATATTATTACAGTGCCAAGATCTTTGATGAACTTGACCAAGAAGTTCTTTATCCCAAGCTGAGCTATAAGATGTTTGTCTTGCCCAATTTCATTAAGCCACTGTCCAGGTTGGATACAATCATAGATCAATGGATGTACCTGATGAAGCATCTGGATGAGCTGGACGGATCATCTAAGTATTTGGATAAAAGAATGTTATCGCGTATTTTCATCCGACTTAATAATATGTATAAAGCGGATGAGAGATCGCTAAATTTCTTTCGTATTGAAATTTAGCTTAGTTTTGCTATAGGAGAACTGGCAAATTTAACGCTGGAAGAGAAGATGTCATACATATCAAGCTTAGAACAGAAACGTGTCTATAATGCTACAATTGCGTATGCTGAAAAGGAGGGTATGGAGAAAGGCCGATTGGAAGAGCGTGCCAAAGCCGAAGCTGAGAAATTAGCTGAAAAGCTTAAATCAGCGTTAGAATTTAAGAAAATTGTTGTAGCTGTAGAAGATATTGCTAAAGCTTTAAGACTGACTGTCGAACAGGTGGAGGAGCTGAAATAGGATTTTTTGCTTATAAAATATTATAGAGCCATTCTTTAGAGGATGGCTTTTTCGTTTGATACAGATGGTCTGAATAATCTTGGATTGTATCATGTTGATTTCATTTAGTTTTTCAAAAACGCATTGCATCTTCAATAACATTAAAAAGAGCATTATTAAACATTTCGGTCATCGATGATAAAAGATGGTGTTTTCAGCCGGCCTACGTGGACATTATAGCCAATATAGCTTTCCCGAATAAAAAAGGGCCGCGCTGGTAACATGATTTTCCTAATCGATCAGCTTGAGCGTCTTTAAATTTTCCAACTGCCGCATTTACTTTATTCGTAAATTTCTGGACTTTATCAAGATCAACGTCTTGCAGATCAACGCCGTGTGCTGGATAAGAATCCAGCGACACTTACTACGATTGAAGATTCATGATTTTATAAATTTTCACCTTGCTTTTAAGAATCTAATTTTATTGAGTCATAATCTTCATTAAAAAACTCTGGAAAGGAATAACCAATGGCATTTAGATGTTTAATGAAAACCTTTAGTGTCATGTTGGACGATCCCGCTTCGATTTTTCCGTATTGAGCTCTGTCAAGATTGTAATCATAAGCAAAGTTCTCATGACTAGAATAGCCCATGGTTTTTCTTATTTGCTTGAAACGCAGGCCAATTAGTTTTTGTTCAACATCAAGAACTAGTATATTATTATTGTTTTTATGTTCCATTCTATAAAAGAACGGAAGCTGTAGGTAAAACACCACTCCATAAAACGATACGTTTTATTTGGAGTTATTTAAATGATTTTATATATTTGTGGTGGTTAAATATAATTATCTGAATTTAATGGTAAAAAATAAAAAGTAGGAATTAAACTAAACTTAATAGCGAACTCTCGTAGCAGGATCTGGCGATTATTGTGATATGGAGGGTGAGTAATGCGTCAATTTATCCTATCTTTGGAAAATATTCCTAGGGTAGGATGGCGCTTGCTTGATCTTTGGCATCACCCATTATTTTTTAATAATGGTACTGAAAGTTATTTCCTAGGGTAATGAGTAAAGGTTCCGCCAGAGCCTCTGCTGCTACGACAAGCAAGTAGTCATCCATTTTTGACTATTTCTTTGAGTTCGTTTTAATTTGACGAATTATGAGAAATAAAATCAAAAAAATAAAGCACCAATTAACATTACAAAAATGTGATTTTATCGGTGCTTTTGTTTTTCGGAAGCAATTACAAAAAAACATCATCACAGCTCCCGAATAGCTCGGCTGGCTCTGCCAAATACTATTTGGTCTCTTTTAGTCATTGATCGCGTAACGCCAATATATTTACCTGTGTGACCCCTCATTCAAACGCGATCTGGCTTACTGAATTAATTAAATTATTGTCAAACTGACCTGAGTATGATCAGGCCTCAAAAAAGCTGATTTCGATCGGAAAGGGGATCTTATGTACTTTGGGTTACGGATTTACAAACTGAAAAATGAAAAGGATTTTGGTGCTACAATTTGCTTTTGATTGGATGATTTACGATGTCCACAAGGTCGATTATGGCTCTATAAAGGAGATCGAAATATTCTGAGATCGGTATGCCTTAAATGCGATATCTGCTAATATCCTAGTGCTGTTGAGTGCTTATGTTGATGATGGAGTAGAAAGGCGTCAGCTTTTGAAAGATGAAGAAATGCAGGAGTTTGCAATTGCAGTGTATCGTCTGTTGATCGTATACTGTATCGTCAATCATCGTAAACTAGATATTACTAAAGCTGAGCTGTAATCGGAAGCAGACGAGCTTATAGAAAAAGAACTGGAATTGAGCAAAAAAATCGCTGATTTTTTCAGTCGGTTATCGAAATAACCAATAACAAACAAATTATGAATACGTTAAAATTATTGACGCTAGTCAAGATAAATATAAATACCTACATCTGCCAAGCACTGGCCAGATACTCGAGCAGATCCTATTGTAAGGGTACTGGCCGAGTGCTGAAAAAAGTACGCCTACTGGCTTTGGACTTTTTCCCAGTTAATACCGGCCTTTCTTCTGCCTTTTATGCTATTCGCTTCGAATTGGCATCGGGTTTTCATCGGTGTGACCCACTGAAATTCCGCAGCCGACTCGATGAAAACCCGCGGAAAGGGCGAAGTTGGTCAGGAGTTGGTAGGGGATTGCTTCTGCTTACAGCTATAGTTTTTCAATATTTATATTTTTCTTTTAAGGCATTGAAGAACATAAGAGCGTTTATCTTATTAGCTCTTATGTTTTATATGTTTGGTTTATCTGCTCAGACGCTCCGCCAAGACAGCGGGGCGGATGGGCTAAATAGCATCAAGCCATTACAGATCGGAGATACCATTCCAGACGCATTGTGGGGGCTCCACCTACTGACTGTAAACCACCCAGACGGAAAACAAAGGATTACATTGAATGATTTTGGAAAGCAGGAACTCATTGTACTGGACTTTTGGGCAACCTGGTGCGGAAGCTGCCTGAATTCACTGCGAAAGCTAAAAGAAATAGAACTGCCAGCATCCGTTTCCGTGATACCTGTTACTGCGCAAACTACCGACGAAATCGAACATTCAAAGACCATTTTATATTGGTTCAAGGACTACAAGCCCTTCTCTGTAGCCGAAGATTTCGTTCTGACCTATTATTTCGGAGTACAGTCTGTACCGCATATTGTATGGATCAAGGGCAATAAGATCAGGGCAATCACATCTGCCAAATATCTTGACGTTGAAAACATAATAAAGGCACAAGCCGATGACTGGTCAACAATAAGCTCCAAAGCAGCCGGAAATATCCAAAGCCGAAAACAGGTCAATACTCAAAAGAAAGGGGGGCTGCTTTGAAAATATGGACAACACTCCTGCTGCTGATATTGTGGAGCTCATTATCTGCGCAGACCAATATCACAATTTCAGGAAAGATAGTGGATAAATCCAACGGAAGACCTATCCGGGGCGCAACCATTATGCTTAAAGGGAACAATGTGTCGACATCATCAGACCTTACAGGTAATTTTACCCTTGTGCCGACTGCCCGTGGCCAAGACACGATCCTGATCAGGGATGTGCAATATGTACCGGTATCCCGACCGATTTTATTGGGAAACGCGCAATATATTTCTGTTGAATTGCTCCCAAGGTCAAACACGCTGGAGGAAGTGAAGATCAACACCGGATATCAGCGTATTGACAGAAGGGCTTCTACCGGCTCCGTAGCAACGATCAGCGAGCGGGAAATACAGTATAATACATCGGGAAACCTACTTGACAGGATAGATGGTCTTATTTCAGGTGCCTATACGGATAGGACCGGCTATAATTTTAATGGAGCGGCGCAACAGCCCAACCTCACCATTAGGGGACAGTCCAGCCTTATAGGCCAGACCTTTCCCCTGATCGTTGTGGATAACTTCCCTTTTGAGGGCACGCTTGAAAATATCAATCCCCAGGATATAGAAACAGTTACCGTGCTAAAGGACGCTGCCGCCGCCTCAATCTGGGGTGTACGGGCCGGAAATGGTGTACTGGTCATCACAACAAAAAAAGGCAAACTGAACCAGCCTCTTTTCGTAGATGTTTCCTCCAGCTTGATGGTTTCGAGAAAACCGGACCTGTTCTCGCGCCAGACCGCCTCGTCCAGTGATTTTATTGACATGGAGAGGTTTCTTTTTGAAAAAGGTTTTTATGGTACACAGATCAATGACAGCAAAAAGCCGGTGATCACGCCAGTCGTAAAGCTTCTCATTCAGCAACAGAAACAGGAAATCAGCGAAAAGGAGCTCGAGGAACGATTAGGAGTACTGCGGGGAATTGACGTAAGAAATGATTTTCTGAACTTTGTTTACAGAAATGCTATTGAAAGCAGCTCTTCCATAGGCCTGCGTGGAGGCGGGGATAAGGTAAGCTATTCTTTTTCGCTCGGTTACAATAAAAATACCTATAGTATGCCAACAAACGGCCAGGATAGGATCACGGCCAGATTTAGCCAGACCTACAGGCCGGTATCAAAACTGACCCTTTCGACAGACCTTTCTTTTAGCAGGATCACGGGCACCATGTATAACACTTCCAATATGGTAGGCTACGGCCACATCAAGGTCAACAACAAAGAACTCTATCCATATGCACAATTGAAAAACAGCGACGGGGTTAATGACATACTCTACACGGACTATGACAGAACGTTTATCGACCAAAATCAGGGGCTGGTATCCAGGAATTGGAATTTTGTCCCCCTGGATGAGCTCGAAAGAACCGGTAGCAGGTCAGAAAATCAGCAGATTGTCGCGGGGCTTGATCTGGGTTACGACTTAGCTAAAGGCCTACGGTTCACCCTTCAGTCGCAGCTGAACCGTGCCCTAACAGAATCCTCGTCATTACTGGAAGAAAACAGTTATTATACCCGGAACCTGTACAACCGCTTTACAGCCATAAACGGAGGCAAGACGACCTATGGGATACCTGATGGTGGCATACAGGACAGAAGCAATGCCAAACTATGGGGCTATTCCCTCCGGACCCAGCTGGACATCGACAGGCAGCTGGGCAGGGGGCACCGCCTTCAGGGGATAGCCGGGGCCGAGGTAAGGGAAATCAATAACAGCAATTCATCCTACCGAACTTATGGGGTCCAGGCAGACAGGAATACTTTTTCGCCAGTCGATTTTGCCAACACATATCCCCTGTTCCCCGCCATCGGCGGTAAAGGTTATATACCAAATGGGCTGGGGACAGGAAGAACGGCAAATAGATATGTATCCATCTACTCAACTGTAAATTACAGCTTTGCCGACCGGTATTTTCTGTCTGCCAGTGCCAGAAGCGATGCCTCCAATATATTCGGCGTGGACACAAGAAATAAATGGTCCCCGCTTTGGTCCCTGGGCGGTGGATGGGAAATATCGGGGGAACCATTCTATCATTCCGATGCGGTGAATTATCTTAAAATACGTTCTTCCTTCGGCTATAGCGGAAATGTGGATGCAAGTATCCCTGCTGAACTTGTACTCCAACAGGCCAATTATCTGGATTTTTATTCGAACCAGCCGTTTACCAATATCCTGTCCTTGCAGAATCCGGGGCTGCGCTGGGAGAGAGTTCAAACTTTCAATGCAGGCATAGAATGGAAAATGTGGAATAAAAGACTGGATTTTACATTTGATTATTACAGAAAGAAATCGCTCGACCTGATCGGTTTCGCTCTTGTCGATCCAACACTGGGTACCTCCTCCGTGACAATGAATTCCGCGGAACTCAAAGGCCAGGGATTAGACCTCACCGTCTCGACGGCTATAAGCAGCCGCAACTGGTCATGGAACGGGGTATTACGGACCGGGTACAACAGGACCACCCTGGAAAAATATCATGGTAGGATATTGGCTGTGACCAATCAGGCGATGTATGCCGGGTATTTTGTGGGAAAGGACCGAAATATGCTGACCAGCTTCCGCTGGGACGGATTAACAGCTGATCAGGGAGCTCCAAGGGGATTCGAAAATGGAGAACCTTCGATCAATTATCAAAATATAATCAGAAACACGGATCTGGATGATCTGGTATATCATGGCTCAAGTGTACCCCGGCTAACGGCATCCTACCGGAACAGGATAGGCTACAGGAACCTGGAGTTTGCATTCACCGTCTTAGGGCAATTTGTTTACTTTTTCAGAAAGAACAGCATCAACTATTCTTCCTTTTTCAGCAACTGGTCAGGGCATTCAGATATTTCCATACGATGGAAAAAGACAGGTGATGAACTGCACACCGATGTACCAGCAATGTACTATCCCCTGAATACAGACCGGGAAACTTTCTATAGCCTCAGCGAAGTTCTTGTCAGGCGGGGAGACCATATCCGGCTACAGGATATCAGGCTTTCCTACCGTTTCTCCAACATCGCAAGACAGCGGATAAGGTCATTGGAACTATTTCTCATGGGTACAAATATGGGGCTGATCTGGACAGCGAACAAAGAAGGGATAGACCCCGTATCCAACGGTGCGATAGCACCTCCGCTGACACTAACGGGAGGGTTTAAGATTGGATTTTAAAACACGTAGAAAACAATGAAAAAACTTAAATTTTTAAAAAGTGGCGCAATTATTAGCCTTGTAGCATGCGTCCTCTCAGGCTGCTCCCGATATCTTGACTTAAAACCTGATGACAGTTTCTCCATTCCCAGCAGCCTGCAGGACCTGCGGGGCCTGCTTGGCAACAGCGAGGTGGTAATGAACTTTGCCACAACAGGCCTTGGGGAAACAGCCTGTGACAGTTACTACCTAAATGAAACTTCGTGGGCAGGAATGACCAACGAAAGAGATAGGCTGCTTTATCTCTGGCAACCGTATAGTCCCGTGGCCAGCCAATGGACCGGCCCCTATCAGGCGATCTTGTATGCCAATACGGTACTAAAATACCTGCCTTCTATAAAAACGGCCACCAGTGATGAAGCGGAGGTGAATACGCTTCGGGGGGCAGCCCTTTTTTATAGGGCGCACCAGCTCTTCAACCTGCTGCAGGTATTTTCCCTTCCTTATGATCCTTCGGGGAGCAATGCCCAGCTTGGAGTGGTCTTACGGACTGAGCCATCCCTGGATGAACAGATCTCAAGAAGTACTGTCCGTCAATGCTATGATTTTATCATCACTGACCTGAAAACATCCATTGGGTTATTGCCGGACAGAACCGATATCCCGACAAGACCTTCAAAAGCGGCATCCTATGCAGAACTGGCCAGAATATACCTGGTCATGTCCGAATTTGAAACTGCTGGACGGTACGCGGATTCCGCCCTGATGATCCGGTCAGAAGTTATGGACTATGGAACGGAAATAACCGCTACCGCGAGTCTTCCTTTTTCCAAATGGAATAAGGAAGTGATTTTCGACGTAGCCATGAACGGCGGCGTAGCCCTTGCGCCTTCAAGGAGACGGGTAAACATGCTTGAATATGACAATTATGAAAAGGGGGATCTGAGGAAAGTGGCATTTTTCTCCCTGAACAACCTCGGGGAAATCCTCTTTAAGGGAAATTATAATGGTTTAAATTCCTCCCAGTTATTTTGCGGGACAACGACGGCCGAAATGTACCTTATCCGTGCGGAGGCGAATATCCGCCAAAACAGGCTGAACGATGCGGCAAAAGACATCGATTTGGTTCGGGCAGGGCGTTTTTCCACAGATGACTTTAAACCCGTAGTGTTTACAGACCAAAGGAGGGCACTGGAATACATAAAAAAGGAACGTCAAAGGGAACTGATATTTAGGGGACAGCGGTGGTCAGATATCAGAAGGTATATCCTACTCGGTGAACAGGTGGAAACAATGACCAGGACCGCCGAAGGGAAAACATATACAATGAAGCCGTCCGATGTGGTCAGGTATCTGTATAAACTACCTGATGAAGTGATTGATAATGGGTCGCTCACTCAGAATTGACAGTAAAAAGAGAGGAAAAACAATCAGTCTTTCCTCTCTTTTTCAGGAGTAGTCAGATTATTCCCTCACCCGTACGTTTGCCGAATGTTGCTCGTTTGAAGTCGCAGTCTGTATTTCATTCTGCAATGTGCTGTCTATATCGGGCTGCCCGTTTAAATCTACAGGTGCCCGTAGTGCACATACCTGATCCCCTGGGTTACAGGTCGGCATCGGTTCATCTTCTTCTATGAGCCGATACTTAGTTGGATCGGTCGGGGAATCCGATGAAGACCCGATAAATTCAAACCATTGCGTTGCAAGCATCTTTGGTGCTACAGTAGGCTCCGTTTTGTTCTGGTTCGCTCTCACAATATAGAAAGCTCCGAATAATAGTATTAATGCTGTAAATCCAGCTATGATTTTTGATTTTAACGTTATCATGGTGTAATGTTTTAATTTGAAATTCTGTTGGTAATCATTTTGCACATCGGTTTTGCCTCACAGTTATGCAATCGAGGGTTCCTATTGTATGGTCGGCCAGCTTCCTGGAAGCCGAGAAGCCAGCTAACTCGGGAACAGTGCAAACTTACGCGGATACAACATCTTGCTTGCGACTCTCTTTAGGGCCAAGGATAGACAGATAGGAGCATAGCGCAGTGTGCTGAACCAAAGAATGGCTCTATACCTGAATCGAAGGACAAACTGCCCAAACAGTAGGATCCCTAAGGACTGGAGCCCCGACCTGATCTGCAGGCCTAGCTGGCTGATTTTCGTTTTTACTGTTTGTAGACTTTTCATCTTCGTTCATTTTACCTATCCATAACCTGTAGCGCAGCGGCACATCCTGGGTGCGGCCTGCCCTCTGTGTTGTTTTGCACTTTATCGCTGTACCCGCGTCCCTATTTTATTTTGCTCCAGCTATCTCCTCCCAACCTTTCGCAGACGTACCGAAGATAGCTGGACTCCCAGTCGGGAAAGACGGGGATCGCATGGCACTTGTACGCCTGCCATCTCTTTTGCTTTTCGTTCTTTAAGCGTATTTCAAAGGTAAGGCAGCCTCGGTGAATTCATTTATCCATTTTTGATCATATGATGTATTCATTTTTGTCATTGTCGGGATTACGATGGAGTTCAATATAATCGGAGGGATACAGGCCTACCCGTTTTTCAAAATATTTGGAGAAACCACTTGGGTATTTAAATCCGCAAAAATTGGCTACTTCGCCAATACTATAAGTCGAAAGCAATCTTTCTTTTGCCAGCGGAAGGAGTATTTCGTCCCTATACTGTAAAAGAGTCTGTCTGTAATGGCGTTTATGGCAGCGCGTCAGGTGGGCATCAGAAACGCTTAGGATAGTGGCAATCAGGCTTATATTCACTTCCTGAAAACCTTGGTTGACGATATCATGGATCATTGTTCTAGCTTTTCTGGCCAGTATTTCACTTTCGCTCAGTTTCTCATAGAATGCAAATTGTTTTGATTCGGCGATATCAAATAACTGGTAAATCTGCTCGACAACCTTTGCTTCGTTTTGTTTGCTATAGTTGAAAAAGATTGTTTCAATGCGGTTGAGCTGGTAATCAGTCAGCTCTTTGATCGGCCATAAGGCGGTCTGGTAAAGACTGGATTTATCCCTTTTTCTGGCATTTTTTAATTCGGATAGAAAGTGGCCGTGATGGTAGATGATGTCCCGCACCAGGCCGATATCAATCAATAGCCCGTAGACCAGGTAATTCCCGGGCTTTAGCAGTATATCGAATTTACTGCGCGGAATGTAGGTAAAAGTACTATGTCTATGGGGAAGTACTATTTCGTTTTTGGTACCATGTTTTTGAACGATAATATCGTCCGTCGCGTTCTTGGTATAAATCAGGTGAAAGTCTGGCCTGTTTGTTTTAAGTTGCACGATACAATCAGTGGGCACATGGGCCTGTAGCCGATATAATATGGTCTGCCGGTAATCTATGTATTCCTCTACAAGCTGGATAGAAGGATCCTCATATAGATTACGCTTGGCACCAGGTAATTGGGTGAGAAATGGGTGTTTTTCGTCCTCGAAATAAGCTACTTTTGGTAATATAAATTTGAAGGTCTTCTTCATAATTGATCGTGGTTTATTTTTCAACTTTTACGGTATGGAAAAGTATTTATAATTTATTTACTAAATACTACCGTCCAGCACATGTTTATTTAATATATTTTTGCTATTTTATAGCTCGGTTTGACTGTTATTTATTGACTACGCCTAAATCCCAGCTAATGGATGAGTGAATTCAAACATAGAATTTGTGATTGTTTTATATTGTAGAATTAATTCCTAAATCAACTGCATTACTTCTCAATTGATCGACACTACTTCCTGTCACTGCTGAATTGATCCCAAATATATCGAGTATATAAGGTTAAAAGTTGTCCAAATCTGGAGAAAGAGTTGTACATTTTCCGTACTAGCCCACTAGTTTTCAAAATACATAATACTGGATTTTAGTGGGAATGCTCGCACCTCTTGCGAAATAAGGACACTTTTGGAGAAATTAGGACAAGACTAGGACATGCTCGCACTGAACAATGGCTGTATGGCGCTAGATTTTTTTTCATTTTCCTGAATTTTTAACTGTTACCAGTTCAAGGATATGGAAGGTTTTTTGGCCGAAAAGCGGCCATATGGTGGCCGAAAATTGGCTAATCATTATGCTCTTTTTCTCTCCCCTTTATTCACCATTTTTTCGTGTCTGGTTCGTGCCATCTTCGGAATGCGCCTACATATTTCCTACAGATTATCTACATATTGCCTACATAATCAGTAGGGAAGGAGTAGGGAAACAGTGGAGAAGAAGCGGGCGGCCTCCGAATAAGGGGCGAGGCAGGTACGAAGGATTTATGAAAAAGGATGAACTAGTTGCGATATCATCATTTAACTGCCAATTTTTTTGTTTTTTTTAATGTCCCGCAAAAATCCCCAAAATATGGGAAGTGAAAGAAAACACCACGGTTTGTCTTAGTATCTGCGTAAACTGTGAATTGAGATGTTACAATAATGTTGTTTCGTTTTGTTTTGGTGATGTTTCTTTTTGTTTTTTTTTCTTAAATATGAAACTAACTACTTATTTTTAAATTAAAACAATGTTAACAATATGGTAATCATTGTTATGGTAGTTTTTGTGGTCTTGTTTGTTAGTTTTGCAGCGTTTTAATCTAAATCTTATACCTGTTTTAACTTGTGTTGTTTATTTCTTATTCTTTCAATTTTTAAGAAATACATTTGTTTTGTTTGTTTTGAAATATTTGTTTTGTTTGTTTTTCTGAATTGTATTCGATCTCAAGTCAGAACCAGTTATAGATTTGTTTAACCAAAATTATTATGAAAAAATATAATCAATTAACATTCTCTTTGTTATCGTTGCTGTTTTTTTCTTATTGTAAAGAAGATGTTGCAACAAGGCAAGGTGAGCATGATCCCAATAAACCGGTCGTGCTCTCTTCTTTCTATCCTGCAGAAGGCGGAGCTAAGGATAAAATCTTATTAGATGGTCAAAACTTTGGATCCGATCCAAATAAGATCAAAGTGTATTTTAATAATGCACGGGCTGCAGTAGTCTCCTCAAGTGGAGAACGTATTTATGCTATTGTGCCACGTCTTCCTGGTGATGATCCCAAAATTTCGGTTGTCATCGGTAAAGATTCATTGATTTATGATAAATCATTTACTTATCATATCCAGGCGCAGGTCAGTACAGTTACCGGTACAGGGGATAAGAACTTTTTAGCAGGTACACTCGATCAGGCACATGTCTATGGCAAATACCTAGATATGGACGCGCAAGGCAACCTATTTATGACCTGGCGTGATGGTGGATCATTTGGGATAGCGCGTATCAACGAAAAGGAAAATATCGTTACCCCTTTATATTCAGCTGCATCCTCACCAAACCCTTATGCCAACGGGGTGACAGTGGATCGGGAAACAGGTATTATGACAGTTTCGCACGAGTCGGTTGCGGAAGTGTTTTTTTCCTTTGATCCAAGAGAAGCTTGGACACTTCGCCAGCGGAATGCACAGTTCTCAGCAGCTGATTACGGCAAAATTGTTCAGGCGGATAGATATGCCAACTTTGTGACTTTTTGCCCCTACGATGGCCATTTATATACACGCTTCCGTGATGGTCATATCGCTAAAATAGATCCGGTGACATATGCTGCGACGATCGTGCACAAAGGGCCTTATGGTTCACAATATGGACAGGCTATTAATCCAGCAAAACCTTGGGAGTTGTATATTACGTTACACTCAAACGCTAGCCCGAACACGTTTGCACAAGGAATTTCTGTATTAGACCTACGTCCTGAACATATCAACGAAGGCTTCAAACGTATCAATGCACCGGGTGGGTCGGGATTTCGCGACGGCCCCGTTAAAGATGCAATTTTCAATTATCCAAAGGATATCAAATTTGACAAGACCGGAAATATGTTTATTGCCGATTATGGTAATCACTGTATCCGTATGCTATCGGCTGATGGAATTGTTTCTACTGTTGCCGGACAACCGACTAAAGCTGGTTATAAAGACGGTGGGCCTGTAGAGTCGCAGTTCAACCAACCTTGGGGAGTTGCGGTGAATGATCAGGGCGATATCTATATCGCCGATTGGAGCAATGCGCGCATCCGTAAATTAGTTATCGAATAATTAACCTACTTATTATATTATGAAGATTTTTTATTTTTTGTGCATGCTGCCGCTGTGCCTCTGGCTATCACCTGCGCTTGCACAACAAACAGAAGAACAGTTAACGATTGCCGGAACTGTCGTTGATAGCAAGGGGCAACCTATATCTAAAGTATCAATCTATGTCAAGGATAAACCGAAAGGAGCAACTTCTACAGATGATAAGGGAAAGTTTACTATTAAAGCTGTGTATGGAGACTGGTTGGTATTTACCAGTGTGGGCTATGACGTTGCCGAGCATTTGGTGGTAGAATCCACCAGTAATCTTGAATTAAAGATGCTGGACAAGAGCACCAATATCGACGAGGTTGTGGTTGTCGGTCTGGGAGCCAAACAGCGAAAAATTAGTTCTGTAGGTGCCATTACAACAGTAGATGTAAAACAGTTACAAAGTCCCGCACCTTCTATCGCGAATATGTTAGGGGGCCGCGCCGCTGGTATTATTTCGATGCAGACCTCGGGTGAGCCTGGAGCAAATATTGCAGATTTTTGGGTGCGTGGTATTGGTACATTTGGTGCCAATGCGAAAGCCTTAGTGCTTATTGATGGACTTGAAGGTGATTTAAATACGATCGATCCCGCTGATGTAGAGAGTTTCTCCATTCTGAAAGATGCTTCGGCAACAGCGGTATATGGTGTGCGGGGTGCAAATGGCGTTGTATTGGTAACCACTAAACGCGGTACCGTAGACCGTATCCAGATTACAGGGCGAGCAAACTCTACGTTATCACGACTTAATCGCCTACCGAAATACCTACGTGCTTATGATTATGCCCTATTGGCTAATGAAGCTTCCGTAGTGCGGGGGAGCGAGCCCTTGTTTAATGATACAGAATTACGTATTATACAACAACATCTAGATCCAGATATGTATCCAGATGTCAGTTGGCAGGATGAGATTCTAAACCGAAGCTTTTGGCGTCAGAGCTATTATGCCTCTGGGCGCGGCGGTTCTGAGGTAGCACGATACTTCCTGAGTTTGGGCGGTAATAGCGAAACAGCAGCGTACAAAGTCGATAAGAATAGTATTTACAGTTCTAATGTTGGCTACAATACTTACAATTACCGTGTTAATCTTGATATTAACTTAACCAAAACAACGAAGGTATTTTTGGGTTCAGATGGCTTTCTATCTGTTAAAAAAGAACCTGGTTATGGTAATACGGATGATATCTGGAAAACACAATCGACACTTACGCCCATTTCCATCCCGCTTAAGTACTCTAATGGCTTATTACCCGGGGTTGGATCAGGGCAGCGTTCATCACCTTATGTGATGATCAACCGTACAGGTAACTATAATAATCAAAACTATAAAGGTAAGGTAACACTGGCATTGGATCAGGACTTGAGCAGTGTGCTTGAAGGGCTGAAAATCCGTGGTCAAGGTGCTTATGATATCCAGAGCTATTTTTCTGAACGTAGGTGGATGCAGCCTGCATTGTATGAAGCAACAGGCCGTAATTTGGATGGGTCATTGATCATGGTTCAAAAGGTACAGGAAAGGCCCGCGTCCTATTCAAAATTCGTAAGCCAATATCGAAAGTATCATTTTGAGTCTACACTTAATTATGATAAAAAATTTGGAGAAGATCATCGTACTTCAGCTTTAGTTTATTATTACCTGAGCGATGCCAAAAATACGGATGATGCAACCAATAATTTGACGGCGATACCTGTTCGTTATCAAGGTGTTTCCAGTAGATTTACCTATGGTTATAAGGATACTTACCTATTGGATGCCAATTTCGGTTATACCGGTTCCGAGAATTTTCAACCTGGTCGCCAGTATGGTTTTTTTCCTTCGGTAGCGATAGGATGGGTACCTACAAGTTACCAATTTATGAAGAATGTAGCTCCTTGGTTAGATTACTTCAAAATCAGGGCGTCTTATGGTACTGTAGGTAACGATAGAATTGTAGATGACGTACGTTTCCCCTACCTCACTAAGGCGGATATAGATCGGAATAAGGTCTGGGGAATTGATGGGATAGAAACGATTACCGAAACCCGTATCGGTGCAGACAATCTAGCGTGGGAAAGAGCTATTAAATCCAATTTGGGTATTGAAGGAAAGCTCTTTAATAATAAAATTGATTTTGTTATAGACTTTTTCCAAGATCAACGGAACGGTATTTTTCAACCGCGGGTGCAAGTGCCGGATTATGTGGGCGTAATTTCTAATCCGTATGCCAATGTGGGGCGTATGAAGAGCTCGGGTGCTGATGGTAATATTAGCTACACCACCAAGTTGAATAGTGATATGACCCTTACTTTGCGGGGTAACTTCACTTATTCAAAAAATGTTGTGCAAAACTGGGAACAGGCTTACCTAGAGTATTCTTACCTAGAGTATAATGGTTATCCTCATAATTCCATTCGTGGTTATCAAGCATTAGGCTTATTTAAAGACGAAGATGACATTAAATACAGTCCGACACAAAGCTTTGGAACGGTATTACCCGGTGATATTAAATACAAGGATGTGAATGGTGATGGTATCATTAATACCCTTGATAAAGTACCATTGACCCATAGTAACTATCCATTAATCATGTATGGATTCGGGGGAGAGTTCCGTTACAAAAATCTATCATTAGGTGTCCTTTTCAAAGGAACAGGTAAGACTTCCTTCTTCTATGTTGGGCAGCCGATGAAATATAAAGGTGTTACTGAAAATACGGGTATGGGCTATATGCCCTTCTTCGGCGGTACAGATGGTAACGTCATTACCATGGCTAATGATCCTGCCAATCGTTGGATCCCGAGAGATTATGCGCTACAGCATGGTATTGATTTATCCTTAGCCGAAAATCCAAATGCCAAATTCCCGCGTTTGCAATATGGTAATAACAGGAACAACAGTCAGTTATCCTCCTTTTGGATGGATGATGCCCGCTATTTGCGATTGCAAGAACTTACGTTGAGCTATAATGTAAGCCCGAATTTCTTAAAGCGATTAGGTGTCAAATCCATGGATCTTCAGTTTGTTGGAAACAACCTATATATCTGGGATAACGTTAAGATTTTTGACCCCGAACAGGCGGCTTGGGGTGGACGTAAATACCCAATTCCGACGACTTATTCGTTACAGGCTTATATTAATTTTTAATACCATAGAAATAATCGAAAGACATGAAAACGTCAATAATCATGAATAGAATTGCCAAATCCAGCTTAGCGATACTAGTGTTGTTTATGGTGACATCTTGTAAGGACTATCTAAATATTGATCAGTACTTTGACGATGAATTTAATATTGATTCGGCATATGCAAATACACGTTACTTAGAAGCGTATATGTGGGGGGCGGCAGCAATGTTCCCTGACGAATCCAATACGATCAGATCCAACTATACACCAGGGCCAATGGCGACAGATGAAGCTATAAATGGCCTTACAGGTACTGGGACAACCAATATTTACTACGGGATGGATTTTGTCACCGGAAATATTACGCCTGATTTTTATGGTGGACTTAACCAATGGGGAAAATATTATAAAATTATCCGCAAGGCGAACAATGTATTGAAAAACATTGATGTGCCAAAGGACATGAGCTACGCAGATCGTAACCGTATCGAAGGATATACACGTTTTATTAGAGCTTACGCATACTATAACCTCATTATAGATTTTGGCCCACCAATCTTGTTGGGAGATGAAGTTGTGAATACCAATGAGGATATTGCGTATTATGACCGGCCCCGGGCGACGTATGATGAGGCTATGGAATACATCTGTGGTGAATTTGAAAAGGCTGCTGTACAACTTCCTGTTGATGTTAGTCTATTGGATTTCGGCAAACCGACAAAAGGTGCCGCATTTGCATTGATCGCCCGTTTGCGCTTGATCCATGCCAGTCCATTGTTTAATGGCGGACCTGTTGCCGCATCCTATTTTGGTAGCTGGATTCGCAAGACCGATGGCACACATTATGTATCACAACAATACGATGAAAAACGTTGGGCAGTAGCCGCTGCCGCTGCTAAGCGTGTTATGGATATGGGCCGGTATAAATTATATACAGTGCCTGCGGACGAAAGAACGCCTACACTTCCAGCTGGCGTAACGTCCGATCCCAACTTCTATGGAAGCTTTCCGAATGGGGCGGCTGATATTGATGCATTTAGATCATATTCTGACGTCTTTACCGGTGAGGCTGTCGCTTCAATCAATCCCGAATACATTTGGGGGCGTAATACAGAATATTTTAGAACGGATTTGAATCAGGGGGCATTTCCGCCAACTTTAGGAGGATGGGGACGTTTCTCGGTGACACAAAAAGTTGTAGATGCTTATCTGATGGATGACGGACGTACCAAAGAAGAAGCACGTGGCGATACGTATTTTGAGGCGGTGGCTGATCTTCCTGCCGGTGGAACCTTTGGCGATTTATTTACGGCTCAACCGCGTAAATTTTCAGGTTACCCACTGAATGCGGGGATATTTAAGATGTATGCAAACCGTGAAATGCGTTTTTATGCATCGATAGGTTTCAACGGTGCTGTGTGGCAGGCTTTGTCGAGTACAACGTTGAATACACATACGGCTAAATATTTTTATCAGGAACCTGATGGTCGAGGTGGTGTCTCGGCATCGTCGCCTAACTATCCATTAACTGGTTATGTTATTAAGAAATGGGTAAATCCATTTGATGCAATCAGTGGCACGGGGGCCAGAATGATGCCCAAAGCATATCCTATTATACGTTATGCAGAAATATTGTTATCCTACGCTGAAGCACTAAATAACCTTACTGGAAGCCATACGGTACAGCTTGGTGATAAAACCTATACCGTGAGCCGGGATGAAAGTGAAATAAAAGGTTCTTTTAATGCTGTTCGATACCGTGCGGGTTTACCAGGATTGTCTGCTGCGCAGCTTGCCAACAAGGCAGAGGTACAGAAGCAAATAGAACGTGAGCGTATGGTGGAGTTTCTATGGGAAAACAGACGCTTTTACGACGTACGCCGCTGGGGTAAATACGAAGAGACTGAACGCGAACCAATTCGTGGTATGAACCCCGATGGTGCGGACCGGGAATCTTTCTACAAGCGAATTTCACCAGGTACATCGTCATTCTTGACACGTCAGGTAGACAAAAAATTAATTTGGGTGCCTATACCTCGTGCCGAAATGCGCAGATTACCATCATTGGATCAGAATCCGGGCTATAATTAGGATTAAGCATTAAAAAAGGAAAATATAACCGTCTTCCATAACCGTTTTGGTTTGTGGAAGACATTAAAATATTAAATTATGAAACGAAGTTTTATCGCTATACTGACAGCTTCGATGGCTTTAGTTGCCTGTAAGGACAATGAAGTATTCGAAAAGGAAATGTATAAAAATGAGGTAGCATTAATAAGTTCTGATTATCACAATACGTTTAAAGAAGTGGTTCGCTTGACGGGAGAAGAGGTAATTGGCTATGTAGCGGCATCTTCAGGAGGTACCCATGCGCCTGATAAAGATCTTGTTATTGCACTGGAAGAGGATTCAGAACCTTTAGTAAAATACAATTTTGCTGTTTACGATAATTCGGAAGATCTGTATGCCAAATTACTTCCTAAAGAGAAGTATGACATCATGGACAAAAGGATTGTGATCAAAGCAGGCGAGCTAACAGGCCGTACCATGGTTAAATTGCGACCAGATGGATTATCTCCGGACTCTACCTATTTTATTGGGCTGAAAGCAACAGGTTCATCCGGTGTTGAAATCAATCCTAAGAAAAGCACCATATTGTATCAGGTCATCATAGAGAATGAATATGCATCACAGGCCAAAAATACCATGTATTCAATGGTGGGGTTTGCCAATGGTTTGTCTACAGCGGCGAATAAACAGCTATTTCCATTAACCAGCAATAGCGTGCGGATGGTCGCCGGAAATGAAACCTTTATATCTAAAGTACCTAATATTACGAAAAACTGTCTTACGTTGGAGATAGATGATTTTAATAACGTAAAGATAAAGCCCTACAAAGATATTCAGGTCGTACAATTGGACAATGACCCAATGTATCCGAATAAATTCAAAGTGGAAGAAGCATTTGGTATGCGCACAAACGTGTTTTTATTGTCATATCAATATACGATAGGCAATGTGACGACAATTATGAAGGAACGTGTTGAAATGCAGGTTAAATAAAATTATGGAATTCATGAATACGATTAATTATTATAAATTGGATACGTTTCCAAAATCAATAGTTGTCTTTTGTCTTAGTTTGATAATGATACTAACATCCTGTAAAGACGATCTTGCGGTAGATGGTGCTTTTGCACTAAAAGATAACCCATCAAAATTGACCGCTGCGGCTGATGGTTTATCTGAAACCTACACTGTTCAGGCGACAGGCAAATGGAAGGTTGAGCCCCTCCGAAAAGAAAACTGGCTTAAAATCGATCCAATGGAGGGGAATGGAAATGGAACATTTACCGTTACCGTCCACAAAAATACCGATCCCGAAGCGCGTGAACTGACTTTGTTTTTTACTTTAGATGGAAAGTTACAAAATAACGTGCTGAAGGTAGAACAGGCAGGAACCACAGATCAAGGACAGGTGAAAGATCCCTATTTAAAAATAGATGGCATATCCAACCGTTTGGAAGTTCTGGAAGAGGGAAGTAATGGACAATATATTCTCCGTTCTACAGGTAAGTGGAAAGTTGCGGTGGAGGACGAGTCTGACTGGGTTAAGGTTTCCCCTATGGAAGGTGAGGGCGATACCCCGATAACAATCACTGTAAATAAAAATACCGACATTGAGCGTACAGCAAATCTATTGTTATTTTTAGACGATGTGCAACAGGCATCTCCGCTAACGGTATATCAGAAAGGCCAAAAATTGCAAGTAGAGGGCGATGTCGTTCTTCAGGAGGACTTTAACTGGCTGACCTATGGAAGCGAGATCTTTAATGCGACTTCAGGCGAAACCAGGATTGCTTTATGGAGCACGGAAGAGTTGGCCAAAGGCTGGACCAGTACGATCAATACGACAGAAGGTGGCGGTAATTATGCATCGATTTATGCGCGACCAGGCTTTATTAAATTAGGGCGTACGAACTACGGCGGCGATCTAATTTCGCCGAAGCTGGCCAATGTACAGCGTACAAAAAATCTATTGGTTACCTTCAAAGCTGTACGATATGCCACTGGTGATCATTATCTACTCAACGTTGGTGTCAAAGGACCGGGAACGGTCAGCGTGAGCCAATTTAATGTGATGAACGTTGCAACTCCTAATTCGAATCTAGAATCGTGCAGGGCTGCATGGCAAGCTCCAGAGGCGACCTATTCTTTTGTTGTTACGGGAGCTACTGCGGAGACTCAAATTTGGTTATTGGGTGGCGCTTTTGATCAGCGTGCTGGTAATTGGCCAGCTACTGTTAACCGTATCTTTGTCGACGATATCGTTGTTACCGTCGTTAAATAATAAACCTGGCCCATGCATACTTTCTCTTCAGAAAAATTGCATGGGCTATTTTGTGCCCCCTGCTAAGTAATTGTTAATAGCCTTTAATCACCTATTTTTTATGAAAAAAAAAGAACAATATAACCGACGGGTCTTTATTCGAACTACATTGGTAACCGGACTTGGCCTAACATTAAACTTATACAGCTGCACCAAAGCTTCAGCTATTCCCGAAAATAAGCCCGGTGAACCCGAACCGGAGAATGAAGATAATACATTACGGATAACCGGTGTGCTATTGTCCGCCCGGATAGAATCTTCCAAGGGGGGCGAATATACAATACAAGGAATGGGATTCAAGACGGGAGATCAGCTATATTTTGAATCACTGAATAAACCCGGTGTAATGGGGAAATTTACCGTCGCAAGCAAATCTGCTTCTGCAGATCATATTGTTTTTGTTTTCCCAACGGACTTGCCATCGGATAGTTATCGGATATCCGTAAAACGCGGAGCCCAGTCATTTTTGTTGGGATCAACCATTGTCAATTTATTTTTTAATGCGAATATCCCCGACAAAACAGGAATGACTGTAAAGGGTGTTGTTTACGCTAATGGTGTAGGTGTTGCCAATGTTGTGGTATCAGACGGCTTTGAAGTGACAATGACGGATGCAGCTGGTATATATTATTTACCTTCTTCCAAAAAAGGAAAATATGTGTTTATCTCCATACCGGGAAACTACGAAGTTGATTCAAACGTCAATGCGCCTCAATTCTTTCAACGCCTTTCGCAGCCGGCTAATATTGTTGAGATTAAAGATTTTGAGCTTAAGGCTGTAAATAATGAAAAACATGTGGTCATGGTGTTGGGGGATATGCACTTGGCTAAACGTACGGATGACCTGAATCAGTTTCAGAAAGGATTCCTGCCCGATGTTAATCAATCAATACAAAACTATAAAAATGCGGGCAATAAAGTGTATGCGCTGACATTGGGAGATATGACTTGGGATGGGTACTGGTATACCAATAATTATGCACTGCCGCAGTATATTGTTGAAATGAATAAGATCAACGCGATGGTATTTAATACCATGGGCAATCATGATAACGATCCAAAGTTTTATGAAGATTGGGGGGCTGAAGATAAGTTCCGTGATGTATTGGGGCCGACTTATTATTCATTCAATATCGGTAAGGTACATTACATTGTTTTAGATAATATTGAATATATTAATGCCGGTGATGCAAGGAACTATAATACAAAAATTGTCGCCGATCAGATTGAATGGCTCAAAAAAGATCTAGCAACCATTACGGATAAGGATACGCCGATTGTGATCGCTATGCATGCACATTTACATACCAATCCAATTCTCAATACGAGCGGTGCCGAAACCACAGGATATCGGATAAGCAATGCGCAGGATTTTGTGAATACCTTGAATGGATTTAACACCGTGCATGTGCTCACGGGACATACGCATATCAATTATAACGTAGAAACAGCTGCTACGCCGCATATCATGGAGCATAATACAGCTGCCATCTGTGCGACCTGGTGGTGGACCGGTAACGCGGGATATGCAGGCAATCATATTTGTAAGGATGGGGCCCCAGGAGGCTATGGAATATGGGCGATAGACGGAAGAGATTTAAAGTGGGGGTATAAGAGTATTGGTGAGCATGCTGATTATCAATTTAGGGCTTATGATCTTAATCAGGTGCATCTTACCAAAGATAAATATGCCCCAAATTTTAAGCCTACAAGTGATCTGAAATGGCAGAGTTATGCGGCGGAATATGCGAATCCCAATAACAACAATGAGGTACTGATCAATGTTTGGAACTACGATAAAAATTGGAAAGTCGAAGTGAGTGAAAATGGTCAACCGTTGACAGTCTCCCGTGTCCGTATGCGAGATCCATTGCATATTGTTTCCTATTCAGCACAGCGGCTTAATCGAAATGCTACCCCCACCGAGGACTTTGTCAGCACCCTGACAGCGCATATGTTTAAAGTGAAGGCCTCTTCTCCCACCAGCACCTTGTTAATTAAAGTAACTGATCGTTTTGGTAAGGTTTATCAAGAAACTATGGTTAGACCCAAAGCTTTTGGATACCTGATGAAGTAGTAGAGAGCTAGATAAAGCTCCGTCACCTGAAGACTGAGCTTTATCTAAATCAAGTTATTCCTATAAAGAATGATCTGTATTATCGAATATAAGATTTGATGGTACAGGGTCTATTAATAGGTAATCTTAGGCTTGCCATTTTCAAAAACCACCCCTTTGGCTGGTTTGTCATTTTTGTCTGGACAGTTCAAGCTTTTGTCCAGCACTCTTTTTGCATGATCCAAATGATTATACTGTTCTGCCATATTGCCAAACTCAGCAAAGTTTTCTTTGTCAGTATACAATATAGAGATAAATTCACAGTCTTTACGAAAGGGGGCGTTATGCCATTTACTTGGGTCGGTACAGGGAATGTCATTGAAAAATGTGGTCATTTTAGGTAACAGTTCATCCAGCCGCTGGTTAATTTCAGGCAGCTCCAGATCCCTAGCGCTGGCGACTTTGACTTTGCCTGCAATGCAGCGTATTCCAAAATGAGGCGGAAGATAATTTTCAGCTGGACTGGTATTGTAAACAATAGGCCCTTTATATACTTTCTGTGCCGTTTCTTTAAGGTCTGCAGCTTCGGCAATTAATTTATTATAAGCTTGCTCAAAGCTCGGATGTACGGGGACATAGGTGTAATAAAGCGTGTCAATACGACATTCCTTTAGGTCATTGCAGGAAAGATTTTCAGTTAGTTTAACAGCTTGTTGGATTTTATCGTCTGCTAGGCTAGTGAGTTCTCCATAGTCGTCTTCTTTTTTACAGCCTACAAATAAAAATGTACTAAATAACAAAAAGTAAAATAGGTGTGTTAAGTGCTTCATAAATTTGGTTTTTGTAAGATTAACGAAAGCTATTAACTATCTGCTACAGTCAAAGGTATTCTAATGCAGGGATATATTGCTTTTTATTATCAATAATTAATAAAGTTGTTTTCGAATAGTCTTTAGTTCGGCGAAATTAACATTTAAAAATGACTTAGTCTAAAACACTTTAGTGTAGTATTATTGCTAACCATCTCTATACGACTTGTTTTGATACAATGTGCAGGTAGGCAAGGGTTGTCCATAATTACTTTGTACAGGGATGTCTTTTTTTATGCCAGAAAATGAGATAATACCGCGAAATTGTCGCACTCCACTACCGCTACAAATTAATGTTACGTAGAAAAATAATATTAAAATTCGTATCTTCGTGCAATGGATAATTTTATTGTTTCTGCACGTAAATACCGCCCGATTACCTTTGATTCGGTTGTAGGTCAGCAACACATTACTGGTACCTTAAAGAATGCGATACACAACAATCAGTTGGCGCAGGCATTTTTATTTTGTGGTCCCCGCGGTGTGGGGAAAACTACCTGTGCGCGTATTTTAGCTAAAACAATAAATTGTGAAAATATCTTAGCAGGCACTGAACCTTGTGGTGCATGTGCTAGCTGTAAGTCTTTCCAAAATGGAAATTCTTTCAGTATTCATGAACTGGATGCCGCATCCAATAATTCCGTAGATGATATCCGCAACCTGATTGATCAAGTACGCATACCACCACAGGCTGGAAAATATAAAATCTATATCATAGATGAGGTGCATATGCTTTCTCAAGCGGCTTTCAATGCTTTTTTGAAGACATTGGAGGAACCTCCTTCCTATGCTATCTTTATCCTGGCGACTACTGAAAAACATAAGATTTTACCAACGATTCTTTCGCGCTGTCAGATTTTTGATTTTAACCGGATCAAAGTGGAAGATATGGCCAGTCATTTGGCCCGTATCGCTGACAGGGAAGGTATTGCTTATGATCAGGACGGATTACATATCATTGCCCAAAAGGCCGATGGTGGCCTTCGGGATGCCTTGTCGATGTTCGATCAGATCGTCAGTTTTTCCAATAAAAATGTCACCTATCAAGCGGTAATCGATAATTTGAATATCTTGGATTACGATTATTATTTTAAGCTAACGGATGCTATTTTAACTGAGGATGCAGCACAAACTTTATTGATTTTCAATGAGATTTTAAATCACGGGTTTGATGGCAGTCATTTCATAGCCGGTCTGTCTGCACATTTTAGAAATTTGCTGGTTGCTAAAGAGCCGGCTACGCTAAAATTATTGGAAGTCAGTGATAGTATTCGTCAAAAGTATCTGCAGCAGTCCCAAAAAGCTTCTCCAGGATTTTTGTTATCTGCATTGAATATTTCCAATCAATGTGAGATCAACTATAAGACAAGTAAAAATCAACGCCTGCAAGTTGAACTTTCACTCCTCAAGACATGTCATATCGCAAGTGCGATTAAATTGAGCCAGCTTGGATCCGTACAGATTCCTTCGGCAACCGAGGGCGTAAAAAAAAAACTTCCTGAGCCAGTAGTTGGACAAGCGCAACAAACCTCGGTAGTCCCTACTCCGCAAGCGACTTCTCCAGCGAATGCTCCTGTCGTTGAAAACCCTGTGACACCGCGTTCGCAAGCTAACCCCGTAAATTATCAGGCTTCCGAGACTAAGGAAGAGGTGAAAAAAGATCCTATTTCCAACGTGCCTCCTAAAGTAAAAAAAGGCGGGTGGGGAGCATCTACTGCAGCAATTATTCCGTCTTTGCCGGATTTGAATACCATATACGATAACAATGCGGTTGCCAAAGAAGGTGATGAGCCAGAATTAATACGTGGAAGCGAACAACGTGATGTTTCATTCGGTCAATTTATTGCTGTTTGGAATAGTTATGCTGAACAGCTGAAAGCGGAAAACAAGATTAACTTGTATACCATGATGACGGCTATGCAACCGCGGTTAAATGGGGTATTGATTGAAATTGATGTCGAAAATGGTGTTCAGATGGATGTATTGCAAAGTGCAAAGGTTGATGTGTTGAACTACCTACGTGTGAAACTCCAGAATTTTTCGTTGGATCTGCAGGGGGTGATGATGGAACATACGATTTCACGCAAGCCCTATACTTCCCAGGAGAAGTATCAAGCGATGGTCAACAAAAACCCGCTTTTAGATACTTTGCGGAAGGAGTTTAACTTGGGACTAAGCTAATTCAAGCACGCTAGTTGTTTTTTATTTTTGTACATTTGCAAACTCTTCCATGAAGAGGGAAATATTTAGTTTTATTATGCAAGGAAATTTTCAGAGACGTGATCGCGACCACGGGGAAAGACGTGAAGTGAATCAGATGGTATTTGGTATTCGTGCTGTCATCGAAGCAATCGATAGTGGTAAAGAGATCGAGTCATTATTTATACAACGCGGTTTGAGCGGCAGTTTGATTCTAGAATTGAAAGCCTTGTTAAAGGAACATAATATCGCTTCTCAACAGGTGCCAATTGAAAAATTAAACCGCATAACACGTAAAAATCATCAAGGTGTAATTGCGGTTATTTCTCCAATTACCTATCATGATATAGAAGAACTTCTCCCTCAGATTTATGAAAAAGGTGAAACTCCTTTACTTCTGATGTTGGATGGAGTGACAGATGTGCGCAATTTGGGTGCTATTGCACGTACAGCGGAATGTTCTGGAGTACATGCCATCATTGTCCCTAAAAAGGGCTCAGCTGAGGTTAACCCCGATGCCATTAAAACATCTGCTGGAGCACTCTATAAAATCCCTGTCTGTCGCCATGATAGCTTGTCCAAAGTTGGTAAATTTTTGATTGATTCAGGTGTGCAATTAGTTGCCAGTACAGAAAAAACAACCTCGAGCATTTATGATGTGGATTATACAGCTCCAACCTGTGTGATTATGGGTGCAGAGGACGTTGGTGTTTCCAATGACCTAATCCGTATTGCCGACCACCTGGCCAAGATACCAATGTACGGTGAAATAGGTTCGTTAAATGTATCTGTGTCGGCCGCAGTAGTGATCTATGAAGCGATTCGTCAACGGATTGTTAAAAAATAAAGAATATAATTTAGTTGATTACAAAAAAGCCTTTGTTTTTGACAAAGGCTTTTTTGTAGACTAGTTTTGATAAATATCTTCAATCTCTTGTTCGTATTTTTGCAAGATAACTTTTCTTTTCATTTTTAAAGTCGGTGTCAATTCACCGGTTTCAACGGTCATTTCGTCTGGGACTATGATGAACTTCTTGATCTGTTCCCAGCTGCCAAAATTTTGATTAATACGGTTGAGTTCCGATCTCATTTTCTGTTTCAGTTCAGGACTATTTAGAAAATCTAGCCTAGAAAGATTGGCAAGGGCGGGAAAAGCACTTCTTGACCATTCTAGAAGATTATTATAGTTGGGAACAATCAACGCCGCAGGAAATTTGCGGCCTTCTCCAAGTACCATAGCCTGTTCGATAAATGAAGATTCGACCAGTTTAGATTCGATCTGCTGCGGAACGATATATTTTCCTCCAGAAGTCTTGAACATCTCTTTCTTTCGGTCTATAATTTTAAGAAATTTACCGTCTACCCATTGACCAATGTCCCCAGTATAAAGCCAGCCATCCTTGATCGCTTCTGCTGTTGCCTCTGGATTTTTATAATAGCCAATCATATTATTCTCGCCTTTAGTCAATATTTCTCCATCGTCAGCAAGCTTTATTTCGATATGAATTAACGGTAAGCCTACAGTCCCAATTTTCATGCCTCGTTTATAGCAGTTTACAGCGATACATGGTCCCGCCTCAGTGAGGCCATAACCTTCATATATTGGAATTCCTGCTGCCATATACAGACGGATTAATCTTTCCTGTAAAGCAGCACTCCCGGAGGCAATCCCTTTGATGTCACCACCTAATGCTTCGCGCCATTTTGAAAAAACTAATTTACGGGCAATGTTCAGTTGAAGGTCATACCACCATGTACGTCCCTCCAGTTTGTATTGTTCGCCGATGCTCAAGGACCAGAAGAATAGCTTACGCTTGACTCCTGTTAGCTGCTCTCCTGTAGCCATAATCTTTTCATAAACTTTCTCCAATACACGAGGTACAGCGGAAAAAATATGCGGTTTAACGGATTTAAAATCTTCACCTATCGTATCCATCGATTGAGCAAAGAAGATTGTCAAACCTTTGTACATATATACATATTGGAATACGCGTTCATAGGCATGACAAACTGGAAGAAAGGAGAGGGCACGATCACCTCGTTCGACAGGAAAGGAATATTCACTACTCAACGTATCTGCCAATAAATTTTTATGAGACAACATAACACCTTTGGGATTTCCTGTTGTGCCAGAGGTGTAAATGATGGACGCTAATGTATCGGTTTTTATACCATCACGTAGTTGGTTTAGCGTTTCATCTGTAATGATCTCGCCCTTGGAGACGAAGTCATGCCAATGGTTTAGACCATCCTCTTTGTCTAGACTGTAAATAGCATTTAGTTGCGGACAATCATCTTGTATCGTTAATATCTTTGTGTATAGTGTCTTTGAACTGACAATACACTTCCTGATTTCGGCATGATTGAAGATATATGTGTAATCTAAGGTCGAAATATTAGGGTAAATGGCGACTACTACAGCTCCAATTTGTTGAATAGCAAAATCAAGGATATTCCACTCGATGCGGTTCTCACTAATTAATGCTACTTTCTCTCCCGGCTGAACGCCTAATGCGATCAAACCTTTAGATGTCTCGTTGACCTGTTCAATAAAATAAGTATTGCTTACTTTTACCCATTCGTTACCTTTTTTGAAAGAAAACATCGGGAAATCCGGAGCAATATTATATTGCAGGTATGCTAAATCAAATAATCTTGTTGCTACTATTGGCATGTTAGAAGTCCAGTTCGTATAATACAGCTAATTTAAGCTTTTTTATAGAGACTATTATATTGGCAGGAGATATTAGTGCCTGTACTTTTAGAAGGGGATATAAAAGAAAAGACTCTGGTAAATCAAGCTACGTGCTTTTATACCAGAGTCTTTAAACTCTTATTTTAAATACTAATGACTAGTATTTGCTTTTTGATTCTTTACGTTTTCCAGAGAAATCACGGAAGCCACCGCCATTGCTGCTACGCTCACCACGATCACGACGCTCACCACTGAATCCGCCTTCACGTCTTCCGCTGCGTTCGCCGCCACCATATCCACCTTCACGTCTTCCACCGCGATCTCCACCACGGTATCCACCTTCACGTCTTCCGCCACGGCTTCTTCCACCACGGTCGCTACGACCTTCTCCTCTAGCTTCACCAGATACTTCGATACGTACTTGACGACCATTGTAATCTACACCTTGGAATCCTTGGAATACTTTTTCTACTTCTGCATCTTGAACTTCGAAGAATGTGAACACACCTTTCAAATCAATTTTACCGATTGATTTTCCTGAAATATTCGCATTGTTACAGATAAAGCCTAACATGTCTCCACGAGAGAATTCATCTACTGAACCTAAGTTCATAAATAAACGCGTGTAGCCTTTTGAACCTTCACGTGAACGACCATCACGTCTATCACCGCGGTCTTCACGACCACCATCACGCGCTTCGATATTTAAATCAGGTGCATTTTTGTAATAATCCAAGAAACGGTTGAACTCAAGAGAAGCGAATCTTTTGATGATATCTTCTTTTGAAAGTGATTCCAAATTTTCCATAATTGCAGGCAAGAATGGACTGATTTGTTCATCGTTTACTTCAACATTTTCAATCTTTTTAACGATAGAGAACAATTGTTTTTCGCAAACTTCAGCACCTTGAGGTACTTGTTTTTTCTCAAAAGGCTTACCGATGATTTTTTCAAGATGACGGATTTTGCTTAGCTCTTTTACGTTTACCAAAGAAAGCGAAATACCAGTTTTACCTGCACGGGCTGTACGGCCAGAACGGTGCGTATAGTTTTCTGTTTCATCAGGTAAAGAGAAATTGATAACGTGAGTTACATCACTTACATCAATACCACGAGCGGCGACGTCTGTTGCGATCAATAATTGTAAACTACGGTCACGGTAACGTTTCATAACTTTATCACGTTGTTGTTGGGACAAGTCGCCATGCAGTGAATCAGCGTTGTAACCATCTTTAATCAACGCTTCAGCGATATCCTGTGTTTCGATTTTTGTACGACAAAATACGATACCAAAGATATCAGGGTTTGAATCCACAATACGTTTGAATGCAGCATATTTATCTTTTGCTTTGATCAAATAATAGTGGTGTTCAATGTTGGCATTACCGGTGTTTTTTGTACCTACAGTAAGCTCAACTGGATCGGTCATATAATTCTTTGCGATACGACGTACCTCAGCAGGCATTGTCGCCGAAAATAACCAAGTTTTTTTCTCGTCAGGAGTTTCTGACAAAATGTTGTTGATGTCTTCTTTGAAGCCCATATTGAGCATCTCATCCGCTTCATCCAATACAACATATTTTACATTTGAAAAATCAATCGCATTTCTGCCGATGATATCCAACATACGACCTGGGGTCGCTACTACAATTTGCACTCCACGTCTAATTTGACGTAGCTGGTCTGAGATATTTGCACCTCCATATACAGCAACAACATGTACGTTGTCAACGTATTTAGCAAATTTTTCTAAATCTTTTGAGATTTGTAAACATAATTCCCGAGTAGGGCAAAGAATTAATGCCTGTGGGTGTTTTTGAGAAAAGTCTAATTGCTCTAATAATGGAAGACCAAATGCCGCGGTCTTTCCTGTGCCAGTTTGGGCTAATCCGACAAAATCGTCGTTACCAGTCAATAAAACAGGAATGGCTTTTTCCTGAATTTCAGAAGGTTTTTCGAAACCTAATTCTGAGATGGCATTAACAACTTCCTCACGGATTCCCAGTTCTAAAAATGGGTTCATGAAATATTTTATACAATAGGCACTATTGCCTAAGGCGATGCAAAGATAAGAATAATATTGGAATAAACAAATAATTTAAACAATTGATTTTTAAGGTGATCTGATTCTTTTGTACTAAGTGATAATAAATTGGGTCGTGTTACTTAGATTTAGCGCGCTTTAACAAGTTTTATTTTGAATGTGAAACCATTTACAGCCTAGCTTATTTGAAAGGGATGCTCAACATAAAATTATAGATTTCTTTAATTCCGATAAAGCCAAAGATAGATTGTTGGAGCACTGGCGTAAACATATATTTGACTATTTCTCCGATATTGTGCAAAAATATATTCCTATTTAAATCTGCTGTTAACTAGGTATAAAATGCTGCAAAAGCAACCTGATCACCTGGATTATAACGTAAATCGACGATCAATTCCTCTATTTGTTTTGATTTAAGATTTTGTATTGCTTCTAATAGCGAATAGGCTCCATCGAAATCAAATTGGCATATAATTACTTTAAATAGGGGGATCTTTTTACGTTTACCTTATCAAAGAATAAGATTTCGATAAGAAAAGGAGTAATAAAAAAGGCATCACCGTGAAGTGATGCCTTTGGCTTGTATAAATCAAAGAATATCGATTAATAAAGCGTAAACTCTACGCGACGGTTTTGTTGACGACCATCGGCGGTTTTGTTTGATGCGATCGGTTGGTCAGGACCATAACCTGTCGCTTCAATACGCGATGCATTAGCACCTCGAGATACTAAATAGGCTTTTACCGATTCTGCGCGTTCTTTTGATAAACGCATGTTCAATTCACGGGAACCTGTATTATCGGTGTGACCAGCTAGTTTTAAGCTGAAGTTTTTCTCGATTAACAGTTCTGCTACTTTATTTAATGTCGCGTATGATGTAGGACGTATGGTTGCTTTTCCTAAATCGAACTCCAAGTTTTTGATTGCGTCAGCAACAACTTTTCGGTCAGCCTCTGTTACAACAACCTTTTCAACCACTCTTGTTTCGTTTTTAACAACAATTGGACATCCTGCACCGTCTACCTGAACACCTGAAGGTGTGCCTGGGCATTTGTCATATTTGTTAGCTACACCATCACCATCATCATCTTTCAGGTCACTGTTTAGTCCGTCCAGTTGATTTTGTAGTGCTTGGTTTTTAGCATTTAAAGCATCATTTTGTGCTTTAAGATCATCGTATTTCAATGTGTAGTCGTTTACTAAGGTCGCGACAGGATTTGAATTGTTCAAAGCAGGTTTGCTACCATTACCCAGTGCAAATTCTAAGCCACCATGGATGTAAGTAAACAAGTCATTCTTATATTGACCACCTCGAATACCGTCAAAGTTTTGGTTAACCCAATTTAACTGATAACCCAACTCAAAGTTGATTCCTTTGGCAACAGCAAATTTGAAACCCATGTCCAATGGTACATATATTTTAGAAATACCATCGGCTTCTTGAGAAGTAGAACCTGTTGTCAATGTTGTTTTGCTGTTCATAACACCAACACCAATTGACGCATAAGGTTTGATGAAACTGTTGAAGAATCTCCAGTTCGTATTAGCCGCTTGGAATTCTCCTGACAATGCAGCAGACCATGGTGTTTTAGCCTCAAAAGATTGTGATCCATCTTTAAATGCGCCACCTGTTTTACCGCCAAAGTAACTCGCTTTAATGCCGAAAGAAGGAGAGATTTGCTTTTTAATATAAGCACTATATCCCAAATTCCATGCTAAATCCTCATAGTTTGCACGGTTAAAGCCAGCAATGTTAGTTTGATTTGTCACCCCGGCACCAATACCGATAGACCATGTTCTATATTGTGTAGCTGGTCCAAATGGTGTTGTTCCTTCAATGGATGATGCTTTTGCATTTTGAGCATTTGCTGTATTCGCAAATAAGCCCGCAGATGCAAGCGCGAGTACGAATTGTAATTTTAGTTTCATATAATTTGTGTTTGTATAAACCGATGCAAAAGTAATAAGTTAAAAATTAAATTCACTATAGGTTTGTAGTTGAAATATGACATTTGGTAAATAAAAAGGTGTTTCTGTTTAAAAACACCTTTTTATTAGTGTAATTTGTTAGTTATTAATAAAGTGTAAATTCAACACGGCGATTCTGTTGACGGCCCGCTGCATTTTTATTGGATGCAATTGGTTGGTCTGGACCATATCCGGTTGCTTCGATACGCGACGCATTAGCACCCTGAGATACTAAATATGCTTTTACCGCTTCTGCACGTTCTTTAGACAAACGCATATTTAATTCGCGTGAACCTGTATTGTCGGTGTGACCTGCGAGTTTTAAACTAAAATTTTTCTCGATCAATAATGCGGCAACTCTATTCAATGTCGCATAAGAGCTGGAGCGAATAGTTGCTTTACCTAAATCAAACTCCAAGTTTTTGATCGCATCAGCAACAACTTTCTTATCTGCTTCTGTAACCACAACTTTCTCTACGACTTTGGTTTCGTTTTTAACGACAATTGGACAACCCGATCCATCCACTTGGACACCAGAAGGTGTACCTGGGCATTTATCGTATTTGTTAGCCACACCATCGCCGTCGTCATCTTTTAGATCATTGTTGAGACCATCTAACTGTCCTTGTAACGCTTGATTTTTAGCATTCAACGCATCATTTTGAGCCTTTAAGTCATCGTACTTAACCGTGTAGTCATTGACAAGCGTTGCGACAGGGTTAGAATTGTTTAAAGCAGGTTTGCTACCATTACCCAATGCAAATTCTAGGCCTGCGTGAGCATAAGTGAATAAGTCATTTTTGTATTGTTGACCCACTGGGTTATCGGTACCCATTCTGTTGTCAAAACGTTGGTTCGCCCAATTCAATTGGTAACCAAGTTCAAAGTTGATACCTTTTGCTACGGCGAATTTAAAACCAAAATCTGCCGGTACATAAATCTTAGAATACGAGTCACCATATTCTCCTCTGTTCCCGTTAGCGATTCCAGCGGTCTCGGCGTTCATTACACCAACACCAATGGATGCGTACGGTTTAATAAAGCTGTTGAAAAATCTCCAGTTGGTATTTGCTGCTAAAAACTCGCCCGACAACGCTACAGACCAAGGTGTTTTAGTTTCAAATCCTGTCTGTTTATCGCTATTAACATAGCCTGATGTTTTTCCACCAAAATAAGTAGCTTTCAATCCAAAGGATGGGGAGATCTGCTTCTTGATGTAAGCACTATAACCCAAATTCCAATCCAGTTTATCGTAACCACCATTGTTAAACTTGGCGATATTTTGCAAGCTCGTTACACCTGCTCCCACACCGATCGACCACGTTCTATATTGTGTTGCCGAGCCTAATGGTGTTGTGCCTTCAATAGATGCTTCTTTTGTGCTTTGCGCAAAGGATGCGGTGGATAAAATTCCTGCCGCAACAAGTAATCCTGATTTTTTAAGGCTAATTTTCATAATGCGTGTTTGTAAAATTATCTACTATAATACTGTTGTTAAATTAACTCACTGAACACTCTTGCAATAAATTTGCCAAAAATTATTTGGTTACTCTACTCGCCCAAAAAAGTTTGGCACCTCAATTTCAAAAGCCAGATGCTTAACAATATTTTCAGTAAAAATGTTTTGAAAAAAAGTTTTCCTGCTTTTTGTAATCAAAATAACATCGACATCTTCATCCCGGATAATGGTATGAATACCGTTTGCAATATTCTCTCGGGAACCTGCAAAATAACTTGGCGACTTGATAATATAGGAAATATCCTCGATACCGGTTTCAGCAATGATCTGTTCAATCCAATTTTCAAGTTTTTTACCTAATATGTTGATTTCTAGTTCGTTTTTATTGATATGGATAAGCTGTAAGTGGAAGTTTTTTCCGTACAATGGTATGGCTTGTTTGAGGACCTCAAGTTCACCGGGTTTGAAATTTGTCAATAACGCAATGTTATCATTTTTCAATTTTATCGCGTTTTTCGGGATGGCTAAAACAGGGATCTTCGACTCTTTAATGACATCATATGTATTGCTTCCAATCAATACAGATTCAAGTCCAGTCACGCCTTTTGTACCCATAATCACCGTTTGATAGACCTCTTTTATCTCTTGTTTATCCAGTGTTTCCGCTAAAATACCGTTAGCAAATAAGGTAGAAATTTTAAGCGAAGGATATTCCTGTAGAAGTTCAGCTACAAGTTTTTCCATCTGATGGCGGGCTTCTCCCTCGGTAGGGTCTACTAAATGCTTCGCATTTGCAAATTTGTTGATATGTGAAGTGAACGAATGAAAGAGTGTAATCTCATCGTTTGTTGTCACTGCGATTTGAGCGGCATAAAATGCGGCAACTCGTGCGTTTTCGGAATAATCTACAGGTATTAATAGTTTAGACATGGCTATAAGGTTATGCTTTAGTGAAAAATATTGGAACTAACGGATGACTAAATAGTGCTTTTGCAACTGAACGCGTGAAGACACGTTCAAAGAACGATTTTCTCGATCGTGTCACCAATAATATTTTGATCTTTTCCTCATGGATCATCTCATTAATGACTTCCGGAACGGTATCGAGGTCCTCAATATCACCCTGTATTGAATCGACTTCGATAGCAATATTGGTCACACCGATATATTTTTTGATCTTATATTTCCATACTTCAAGCTTGTCTTCGATTCTGTTTTCTGAGGAATGATCGTAGTGAACATGCATCAATTTTAATTCAAAATCCTTGCCGATAATGTTGACAAAATCCTGTACGGTTTGTACCTCTTCTTCTTTAAAATTAGACAGTAAGCCAACTTTGTCAATAGGAGTAAAGGATGCTTCAGTTGGAATGGCCAAGACAGGTATTTTGGCTTTTTTGCTAATAACATAGGTTGTGCTGCCAATTAGCTGGCTGTCGTCATTGGTGATGCCTTTAGTTCCCATGATGACAAAATCAAATCGATTAGGAGTGGCGAGCTCGGGTAGTGTTTCTGTAATCATACCGCGCTCACATTGTGTTGTTATTTCAAGCGTAGGATGTTTTAATTTTATTGATTCTGCCAGATTTTTAATAAGGATATCAGCTTTGAATGTTGGAGAATCAGCCTCATTACGGCTGTTTTCCTCCTCAAATACTGCAGAAGCTGAAGTATAATTGTGGTAAAGATGGAGTGAATACCCCTTTTCGAGGGCAAGGTCCACTGCGTAATCTACAGCATTATTAGAATGAGCCGAAAAATCTACCGGTAGTAGAATGTTTTTTTTCATTAGAAGGAATTTAATCTACAAAATCTAATCTTATTTATTTTGCCTTTAGGGAATGTGCGCGAAAGTGTACTAGATTCCCTATTTTACTATCAAATGTAATAAAACAAATGTAATTGTGGATGACCTTAAGTCAAATAGTTTTTGTTGTTTTACATGTTGAATTTGACGAGCTTTAGACAAATATGAATAACGAATAACGCTTTTAAAATGTTGTATTTAATGTCAGTTTGTGATTTTTGCCACCTATAAAATACCCGTGCTCTAACTGTCTGTATGTTATCTCCTGATTTTTTTGTTTGAAAAGTCAATATTGGAGTTTTTCTCGTTTAGAGAAAACGGTCGTTTCAAGGTCAATATATGGAATTCTACATTGCATAACCTACCAATTTTGAGTAAGTTTGCACATATTTTTAGATAATTAAATGACAAGTAGAGAAATTCGTCAAGCCTTTTTGGACTTTTTTAAAAGTAAAGGGCATCAGATAGTACCTTCAGCACCAGTAGTTGTAAAAAATGACCCTACATTAATGTTTACCAATGCGGGGATGAATCAATTCAAAGATTTGTTTCTTGGTGAAGCACCCATCAAATTTCCGCGTGTTGCCGATACACAACGCTGTTTGCGCGTTTCCGGCAAACACAATGATTTGGAAGAAGTAGGGATTGATACCTACCACCATACATTGTTTGAGATGTTAGGAAATTGGAGCTTTGGTGATTACTTTAAGAAAGAAGCTATTGCTTGGGCCTGGGAGCTGTTGACAGAAGTATATAAGTTAGACAAAGATCGTTTATATGTAACCATTTTCGAAGGGGATGCAAAAGAAGGTTTAGAACGTGATATGGAAGCTTTCGATTTCTGGAAGGAATGGATTGACGAAGATAGAATTCTCCTTGGTAACAAAAAAGATAATTTCTGGGAAATGGGAGAGACTGGGCCTTGTGGGCCTTGTTCCGAAATTCATTTCGATATGCGCAGTGCAGAAGAGCGTACACAAACTTCAGGACAGAGTTTGGTCAATGCCGACCACCCTCAGGTAATTGAGATCTGGAATCTTGTTTTTATGCAGTTTAATCGCTTGAAAGATGGTTCACTTCAGTCGCTCCCAGCTAAACATGTTGATACGGGAATGGGCTTTGAGCGTCTGGTGCGATGCATCCAGGGAAAGACATCTAATTATGATACGGATGTATTTACACCTACCATTGATTTTATTTCTGGGAAATCAGGCATAAAATACGGTATAGATGAAAAGTCTGATATTGCTATGCGTGTAGTGTCTGATCACATTCGTGCGGTTAGTTTTGCAATTGCCGATGGTCAATTGCCATCTAACAATAAAGCTGGTTATGTGATCCGTCGTATTTTACGTCGCGCGGTGCGTTATGCTTATACATTTTTAGGTTTTAAGACTCCTTTTATTAATGAACTCGTCCCTGTCTTGGCATCACAGTTTGCCGGTGTATTCGACGAACTGATTCAACAGCAGGATTTTGTACAGAAGGTAATCTTAGAGGAAGAAGTTTCTTTCCTAAGAACATTGTCTACGGGGGTCCAACGATTTGAAAATTATGTAGAGGACCACAGCGTAATTAATGGAGATTTTGCTTTCGAGCTTTATGATACTTACGGATTTCCGATCGACTTAACTGAATTATTGGCCCGGGAGAAAGGGTTAACGGTTGATATGGAAGGTTTCAACCAAGCACTTCAAATTCAAAAGGATCGTTCTCGTGCTGCCACTGCTATAGATACAGGTGATTGGGTTGTGGTAAATGATGATGAGGGATTTGAATTCGTAGGCTACGACACATTAACTGCCGTTACAGAGGTTATTAAATACCGTAAGGTTGTAGCAAAAAATAAAGAACAATTCCAATTGGTGCTTTCTGTCAGTCCTTTTTATGCTGAGGGTGGTGGCCAGGTTGGTGACTCTGGAGAATTGGTTTCCGAGGAAACGGGCGAGAAGATTTATATCACGGATACAAAAAAGGAAAATGGTCTATTTGTACATTTTACAAACAAATTGCCATTAGAATTGAAAGGAACATTTGTTGCTCAGGTCGATAAATCCAAAAGAATCGATACTGAAAACAATCACTCGGCGACCCATTTATTACATGCTGCGCTAAAACAGGTGCTAGGAAGCCATGTGAATCAAAAGGGATCATTGGTCAACGCCGATATTTTACGCTTTGACATCTCTCATTTTGCGAAAATGACTGACGAAGAGATTAAACAAGTTGAAGATATTGTCAATGCTAAAATTCGTGAAAATATTCCGTTGAAAGAGGAACGTAATGTCCCTTATCAACAGGCATTAGATTCTGGTGTAACAGCACTATTTGGTGAAAAGTATGGCGATTTTGTTCGTGTGATCACTTTTGAAGATCAATATTCTAAAGAATTGTGTGGTGGTACGCATGTCAAAGCAACTGGTCAAATCGGGTTTTTCAAAATTGTTTCTGAATCTGCTGTTGCAGCCGGTGTACGTCGTATTGAAGCAATTACCGGCACTCGTTCAGCTTCAGTTATCCGTGAGCATTTCGAATTGGTGCATCACCTGAAAGAGCTTATGAATAATCCAAAGGATTTCGTTTCTGCATTAGGTAAAATCATCGACGAAAATGGCGCTTTGAAGAAAGAAGTCGAGAAGAGCATTACAGAAAAATCCTTGGCATTGAAGTCAGATCTGGAAGCGAAGATTCAACAAGTTGGATCTATAAATTTCTTGTCCACAATTGTTGATCTGCCCAATGCCGAAGCTGTAAAAACTTTGGCGTATGCGGTAAAGGGAGCTGTTAACAACTTGTTTTTGGTCATTGGTGCTGAGTTTGAAGGTAAACCGAGTTTGACCGTCGTCATATCAGATGAATTGGCCAAAGAAAAAGGGTTGAACGCAAGTCATATTGTTCGTGATTTGGCTAAGGATATCCAAGGCGGCGGAGGTGGTCAACCATTTTTCGCAACAGCTGGAGGTAAGAACCCTGCTGGATTAAAGGTTGCAATTGAGCGAGCAATAGATTTCTTGAAATAAATTTTATACAATACCAAGCCATCGGATTTATTCGGCGCCTTCCTTGGGAGATCCGAATAAATCGGATAGTTTTCACGATTCTTAAAGCTGTGACATGTAGCGTGAATCAAACAGAGCAAAGCCATTTGCGTAATTGGGAATAGGTACTTAACAAATAAAAATAAACGGATGAAAAAGGCAGTTTTTTTAGCAGTAGGGATCGTTGGTTTGATGATGGGTTGCCAAAATAAAGAGCAATTTACCATCGCTGGAAATGTCGAAAATCCTGGCAATATCAAAGTTATTTCATTGTATGAAGGTGATACCAAGCTAGATTCAATGTTTTTTGGCGATAATAACAAATTTCAGTTCGTACGACCTGCTAGCCAATCCAGACTGTTGTCCTTGCGTGTAGGTAAAAATCGGTACGATTTGATTGCTTCTCCGGGGGAGACGATCACATTTAAGACAGATCTTCATAAAGATGTAAATGATTATCAAGTGGATGGGTCTGAATTGTCAAAGACGATACAGCCTTTTGCCAAAGAGCGAAATTATCGCGATTATTTACAGGACTCCTTACAGACGGTGTTTTCTAAGCTGACAGCCAATTCAACAGCAGCTGAGATCGAAAAGATTCGTGCTGAATATAAATCAAAGTTTGCGGAAGAATTGCGTACATATACAAAAAAAGCCGTCGATTTCGCTAATAAACACAATGATCTTGCTGGTTTTTATGCGATCTCTACCTTAGATCCCGAAGTCGCCGAAAATGAAATCATTACCTATGCAGAGAAAATAAAGAATGAATTTACGGAGAACAGATATGTGACACAGTTTAAGGAGGAGACCCAAAAGCTAAAAAAAATGGCTATTGGACAACCTGCTCCCGAACTGACTTCATTTACGCCTTCCAACAAAGAGGTAAAATTGTCGAGTTTTAAAGGAAAATATACCTTGGTTGATTTCTGGGCTTCATGGTGTATGCCTTGTCGCCAGGAGAACCCCAATCTCGTTAGGTTGTACAATACTTACCACGCTAAAGGCTTTGATATACTCTCCGTTTCATTTGATGATAATCCTGGCTCATGGATGCGTGCTATCGAAGATGACAAGTTAACCTGGACACATGTATCAGATTTGAAAGCTTGGAGCTCACCAGTTGTGATTGATTACCGTGTGAAAGCCTTGCCTACCTCTTATATTCTCGATCCGAACGGCATTATTATAGCAAAGAACCTGCGCGGCGAGGAGCTGGAGGCATTTTTGAAGAAAACAATTAAATAATCAATCTGTTATTGTTAAATATTATATTACTTAATAATTTGGTAACATTAGATTAACTGATTGTTATCATTTTGTTTATAATTTAGCAAAAAAAATAAGACAAATGAGTTCTTCGAAACAAAAGATTTTAATTGTTGATGACGAAAAAGATATCTTGGATTTAATTGCATTCAACTTAAATCGTGAAGGTTATCAGGTCTCTACAGCGCAAAATGGGGAAGAGGCAATCAACGTTGCTAAACAAGTAAATCCGGACCTCATCATTTTGGATGTGATGATGCCAAAGATGGACGGAATTGAAGCTTGTCGCATCATGCGCGCAATGCCTGAATTCAAAAGTACATTTATGGTGTTTTTGACTGCTAGAAGCGAAGAGTATTCGGAGATCGCAGGATTTCATGTCGGTGCAGACGACTATATTGCAAAGCCGATCAAACCGCGTGCGCTAATGAGTCGCATCAATGCTATCTTAAGAAGAAATGCTTCCGAAGAGTCAGATGCTGCCGTTCAGGATAAAATTGAAATTGCCGATTTGGTTATTGATCGAGATTCTTTCTTAGTCTACAAAGGGGAACAAAAGATCGTTCTTGCAAAGAAAGAGTTTGAGCTATTATATTTGTTGGCTTCAAAACCGAATAAGGTGTTTACGCGTGAACAGATCTTAAAGAGCATCTGGGAAGATTCTGTTGTTGTGACTAACCGTACAATTGACGTTCACATCCGCAAGCTGCGTGAAAAGATAGGAGACGATTATGTAACCACTGTAAAAGGAGTGGGATACAAATTTGATAAAGAATAAAAAAAAGAGGCTTTGGCCTCTTTTTTTATTGATTAACTTTCCGCAGTATAGATTCTATACGATTCGCCTTGCGCCAAATCTGGACAAATCTGGGGCAGATGTTTCCAATTTAACATAAGAGAAAGGAGCGGATTTAGTGAAGGAATTGCCATCGTTATAGGGAACTCTTTCTCGAGATGACTTGATATCACCGCAACAAATCTTTACTTTTGACCTAAAGCAAAGTAAAAATTTCAACATGTCATCTATTCTTATAAAATCTGCACAACTAGTCAATGAAGGTAAAGTTGAGGTTGCTGACGTATATATCAGCAATGGTCGAATCGAAATGATTGCTCAGGAAATTAATCATCCTGCTGATCAGGAGATAAATGCTGAGGGGCTACACTTGCTACCGGGACTTATCGATGACCAGGTTCATTTTAGAGAACCCGGGTTAACTTATAAAGCGGATATATGGCATGAGAGCCGCGCCGCAGTTGCTGGTGGGACAACCTCCTTCATGGAAATGCCTAATACTGTCCCGAATACGTTGACTCAGCAGTTGCTTCAAGATAAATATGATATTGCAGCAAAAAATGCATTGGCCAATTACTCATTCTTTATGGGGGCGGCTAATGATAATCTTGAGGAGGTGCTTAAAACTAATCCAAGAGATGTCTGTGGTATCAAAGTTTTTATGGGGTCATCTACAGGGAATATGTTGGTGGATAATGAAAAAGCGTTGGAAGGGATCTTTGCGAATGCTCCGACCTTGGTGGCTACGCATTGTGAAGACGAGGCGACGATAAAGGCAAATCTGGCCCTATTTAAGGAAAAATATGGTGAGGATGGATTGAAAATTGAGATGCATCCATTGATTCGTTCTGAGGAAGCCTGCTATTTATCCTCGTCGAAAGCTGTCGAATTGGCAAAAAAGCATAATACACGCTTGCATATCCTTCATATATCAACAGCCAAAGAAATTGCATTATTTAGTCATGATATTCCATTAAAGGATAAAAAAATAACGGCTGAAGCTTGTATCCATCACCTTTGGTTTTCTGATCAGGATTATGCTTCAAAAGGTAATTTTATCAAATGGAATCCAGCTGTAAAAACAGCCAATGATCGCGACCAAATTCTAAAAGCTTTATTAGATGGGCATATCGATGTGATAGCGACAGATCATGCTCCGCATACAATGGAGGAAAAATCGCAGCCCTATGCTTCAGCGCCAAGCGGAGGACCTCTTGTACAGCATGCATTGCAAGCCTTGTTGGATATGGTCAAAGCGGGAAAAATGACCCTGGAACAATTGGTGCAAAAATCTGCACACAATACGGCTACATTGTTCCAAATCGAAGATAGAGGTTACATTCGTGAGGGATATTGGGCCGACCTTGTGTTGGTCGATCTGAATAAACCTTATACGGTTTCGAAAGCAAATATCCTGTCAAAATGTGGCTGGTCACCATTTGAGGGACACACATTTAGTTCAACGATTGAACATACTTTCGTATCAGGTAAACTTGCTTTCTCCAATGGGCGACTTATTGAGAAAGGTGCTGGTGAACGTCTGTTGTTCAACCGATAGTATTTAACAATGGAAAAAAGAGCCTTTCTAAAATCGGTTGCTTTAAGCATGTTGTCTATTCCTGTACTGGGAATGGGATTGCCAACCGGAGACAAAAATGAATTGTACGGCCAAGCGGCTTTGCTTGCAACGAGGTTAAAATTGGGGGATACCATAGGTTTAATTACACCTGCAGGTGTATTGGATGAGGAAGAGTCCATTAGCATTGCGCGTGAAATATTCGAGACACTGGGTTTTAGAGTAAAAGAAGGTAAACATATTCGCAGTCGCTACGGTAATTTGGCCGGTACAGATCAGGAGCGTATTGCCGACATACACGATATGTTTGCAGATAAGACTGTCAAAGCGATTGTCTGTATCAGGGGTGGATCGGGTACTTCGCGCCTTTTAGATCGGCTAGATTATAAACTGATTTTCAATAATCCCAAAATTCTATTGGGTTATTCAGATATAACAGCGCTTCTTTTGGCCCTGTATACAAAAACAGGACTTGTTACATTTCATGGCGCAGTAGGTATCAGTACATGGACCCAAAAACTTGCAGAGGCTTTTAAAGCCCAGTTTGTTGCCAATCAGCCAGCGATATTTGAGAATCCCAAGTTGAAGGGGGATACCATTGTACAGACCAAAGACCGAATAGCAACGATTCATCCTGGCATAGCAGAAGGAATATTGTTGGGTGGGAATATGACCGTATTGACCGGATTATGTGGTTCACCTTATCTGCCGGACTTTAAAGATAAAATTCTTTTTATTGAAGAGGTAGACGAAGATATGGAACGGGTAGATCGGATGTTCTGTCAATTGAAAAATGCGGGTATATTAGGCGTAATTAAGGGCTTTATTTTTGGCAAGTGCACCAATTGCAAACCATCTGCTGGCTATGGATCCGTAACACTTGACCAACTGTTCAATGATTATATCAAACCTTTGAAAATTCCGGCGTATACAGGGGCTGTCGTTGGGCATATTGCCGAACAGTTTATTTTGCCCGTAGGAGCAAAAGTCCGTGTAGATGCTTCGCAAGGAACGATTGCTTTAATGGAGCCTGCATTAAAAGATTAATATGAAATTAGTAAAAGTTGATTTCATCAAAGCCTTTTCTTTATATGAAGAAAAGGCTTTGATGCATAGAAGATTTAAACATGCTGATATTTTACCGTTATTAGAAAATATCAGGAGCTATGGACGTTTCACTGTAGCGGAAATTGGGAAGTCCACTGAAGATCGTTTGATCTTTCGACTACAATACGGACAAGGGCCAATCAAGATACTTTTATGGTCACAAATGCATGGTGATGAACCTACGGCGACAATGGCCCTGTTTGATCTATTTAATTTCTTTGGCGGGAAAAATGATGGTTTTGATGCCTTTAGAGATGACATCGCATCAAAAATGACTTTATATTTTATTCCGATGCTAAATCCTGATGGAACCGAAAGGTTTCAGCGTAGGACAGCCATGGATGTGGATATGAACAGAGATGCAAGGGCAGCAGCAACAGTGGAAGGAGCCTTATTGAAGTCGCAAGCCATGTTGCTAAAACCTGATTTTGCTTTTAACCTGCATAACCAAAACAATTACTACAACATTCCCGGAACAAATACGCCAGTGACAATTTCCTTATTGGCGCCTGCTTATGACTATGCGCGGAGTATCAATAAAACTCGGGGAGATGCGATGCGGGTGATTGTCGGAATAAACAAGATCCTTCAGGAATTTGTTCCAAATGCAGTGGCAAAATATGACGATGAGCATACACCGCGCGGTTTCGGTGATAATTTTCAAAAATGGGGCGCCAGGACGATTTTAATTGAATCAGGAGCTTATGTTGGTGATATCGAAAAAATGCTGGTCCGAAAATGTAATTTCGTGGCTTTGTTTAAAGCATTTGAGGAAATTGCTGACCAATCCTTTAAACAGCATTCGATTACCGATTACGATGCAATTCCCTTCAATGATGAAAAGCTCCATGATGTGTTGCTGAGAAATTTGACCATTGAGCGGAGTGGAAAAACATTGCTTGTCGATGTTGCCATCCGGCAGAATGAAAAGACAATTGGATCAGACTATTACGTAGAGGGTATTGTTGAAGATATTGGCGATCTGCAAGATTTTTATGGTTATGTAGATATTGATGTTACAGGAATGGAGTTTGGCCCAGCCAAGATGTATATGGAGCCATTTGCTTCGTTGGCAGATTTAGATGATGCCATCGTGATGGGATTACTTGAAAAAGGCTATGCCGCTGTTATGATTGAAAATGTGATCCCGGGAGAAGTTTTGCATAACCTTCCAATTCGTGTATTAACTAAAAAAGCTATAGAATTTTCACAACAATTAGCTCTCGGAGCTCAGGCGGATTTTTTCCTTCGGAAAGAAGGTAAGATCATTTACGCCGTAGTTAATGGTTGGGTGGTCGATTTGAAAAAACCAAGGCAACAGCAGTATAAAAATCAGATAAGTCAGGAATGCTTAATATAGCTCAAAAAAGAAAAAAGGTCAC
>NZ_DDKA01000018.1:16770-49245 GCF_002339225.1 Sphingobacterium sp. UBA2610 | reverse complement strand
GTGACCTTTTTTCTTTTTTGAGACTACTAGTAGCCGGTATTCTGTTGATTTGCTATAGCTGGGTTTGCATTCATCTCATCCAGTGAAATAGGAAGAATGGTTTTAAAGAAGGTTCTATCGATCGTTTTTTGTCTATTTGTTGTGCTTATATTTCCTAAATCATCATCAAAAGTTATCGATTTGTTCCAGCGCATCATATCAAAGAAGCGATGACCTTCTCCAAGGAGCTCTTTGCTTCTCTCATCGGCAATCATATCTAAAGTAATCGTGCCTGAGGTCGCGACATCTAATTTTGGAGAACGTTGGCGTATTGCATTCAGGTAATTTGCTGCAAGGACCTTGTCAGGAGATGATTTTAGTAGAGCAGCTTCAGCAGCGATAAGATATACTTCGGACAAACGGATGACCTTAATATTGACAGCGGTACTATTTGCTGTTGAATTTTTATCACCGGCAAGCGTGGTGCTACCGCTATATTTATAAACCGCTCCTAAATGGGTGGTGCCGACTTCATCATACGCCATAACACCCCATCTGACATCTGTCTCGTCTTTCTTAAGTTTGGCCAAGAATGGATCTGCGGCTATAAAGTTTCCCAATATGGCTGTACTGCCATGTCCTTTTCTGCGGAACATCGCACCCAGTGAACTAGTCCCTGCATCAGCTTCATTCGGATAAACACCCAATTCTAGAATAGATTCAGTTCCAAACATACCTGTCCAGGATTTTACCCAATTTTCATTGCTATACAATGTGTAGACTTTGGAGTCTATGACCTCCTGCGCTGATTTTAACGAATTATCATAATCATTCATATAGAGATACACACGAGCTTGCAGTGCTTTATTGGCGAAAAAGTTAAAATATCCATCCGATTTAGATTTTGGCAAAATGTTTTCCGCATCCTTTAGATCCTGTACAATTTGTTTGTAGTTTTCTTCGACAGAAATGCGTTTTTCCTGCGTACTATATTCGAGGACTTTTGTCACATTAGGAATACCAAGGGAAGATTTATCCATATTGTAGGGTTTTCCATATAGCCTCACAAGATCAAAATTGATGAGGGCTCTTGCGGTCAATGCTTGTCCTTTGTAGGTATTAAAATTTTCGGTTGAACCGGCAGCGACTAGTTTATCGATATTCGTCAAAAGATTATTAATCTGCACAAGTGCATGAAATCCTTGTTTCCAGATACCTGAGTAAGGATTAGAAGAGGCTGAATGATTAAAAACATAAAGATAATCATAACCGCGACCCTGAGATGCTATCGTAAAGTCTCCTCCTTTAGCATCAGCATAGAGTGGGAAATTTCGTCCGTAGTAGGCGACGTTTGCCATTTTACTCATTAACCCATTGATGATAACTTTTGCGTCGGCAGCAGTTTGGATAGAGGAATTAGAGTCACCCATATTAGTCGGTGTGACATCCAGAAAGTTGCTACAAGAGCTGATTGCTAATGATATTGTTATGCACGAGGCAATAAAAAGCTTTTTCATAATACTGTTTTTTTTATTAAAAACTAAATTCGACACCAAAAGTGTATGTTTTTGCCAATGGTGTTTCCCAACCGCGCGTACCAAACTGGTTGACTTCCGGATCCATATACTTATATTTCGAAACAGTCAACAAATTGCTTCCATTGAAAAATACTCTTGCATTGGAAATGCCGGCCCGCTTTAAAAACTCATTTGGTAATCTATAGCTCAACGAAATGTTTTTTAATCTAAGATAGGATGCGTCAAATAGCTGCCTGCTACTGATTTGGTTAACATCTTCCAGATCTCTTCCCGTTACCATTGGGTAAGATCCTCCGGTATTTGATGGTGACCAGCTGTTTTCCGTAAAATAAGCCGCATGAATTCGCTCCCAATAATAGCCATCGTCGGCAACATCTTTGGATGTAGCGTCATAAAGTTTACCGCCTATTTTATAAGCGAAATTAAATCCTAGTGAAAAGTTTTTATAGTCAACATCAGAGTTTATACCTCCGTATAACTTAGGATTTGCATTTCCGATGATGGTTTGTTTCGCTTTTTTGTAGTCATAACTTGCCGCCTTTCCATTAAATATAAAGTCGCCATTAGTGCCATCATTTGTATACCAGACATTTTTGCCATTGGTTTGATCGGTACCTGCCCATTCCAAGCCAAAGAATGATAAGGATGACTCTCCTTCACGGTAAATAAATCGGGCTCTATCGTCTCCCCCTGTGGGATCGAACCAAACGATATCCCGTCCACCATATAATTTTGTAATTTTGGATCCGATGATTGCGGCATTTGCGCTTAATGTCCATTTCCAATTTTCGTTTTTAACGATATCTGAACCTAATTCAATCTCGATCCCTTTATTGTTCATTTCACCAACATTTCGCAGTATGGAGCCGAAACCAGTTATTGTGGAGATTGGAACGTTCTGTAGTAGGTCCTTCGAGTCTCTGTTAAAATATTCAATAGTACCAAATAGTTTGTTGCGGAACAGGCCAAATTCTAATGCGACGTTTGTGGAGTAATTTTTCTCCCAAGCGACGTCCGGATTGCCTAGATTATTTAGACCACCTCCTGGCTGCGTCATGTATTTGTTGGAATAGCTTGTCAGATTTCTCCAGGCAAAAAGGTCGGTAGGTAATGTTCCATTTACGCCATATGAACCTTTGATTCTGAGGTTGTTGATTTCCTCAATCCCTTTAATAAAAGATTCTTTTGCCAGATTCCAGGAGCCGGCTAAAGACCAAAAATTACCCCAACGAGGACCTGGTGCTAAGCGTGATGAACCGTCCCTTCTAAAGGATGCTGATGCAAAATAGCGTTCATCATAATTGTACTCGGCCCGCGATAGTACAGACATCATATTATTGCCCCAAGAATAAGCCGATGCATCCAATATACCTGCAGTGGCGACCGTATGAAGGGAAGAGGATGGTAGATCTTTCCCCGTGGCACGGATAAAATCCGTTGTATTTTTTTCAGCCTCGAAGCCTGCTAACAACCCGATATGATGTAAGCCGAAGCTTTTGTTGTAATTGGCGGTTGTGGATGATACCAATTTCTCAATGGACGTAGAAACCTCGGTAACACGGCCATTATCTGCCATTCCGTTATAATGTTTCGCACTATAGTAAATATGATCTTTGACCTCTGTTCTGTCATAGGAGAAAATAGTCTTCAAGGTAAGTTCAGGCAATAACTTCAATGATAGAGATTCTATAGCTGATAATTTGCTCGTTTTCGAAGAGTTTTCCCATTCTTTATTATAGTATAAAGGATTGTATGCAAGACTACCGTAGCGAGCCGTATATTCCTTACCAGTTTTATAATCCGTTGGCCAATACATCTGCCATAATAAATTACTGGTTTGATACAGGTAATTTGTTCCTGTATTTCGGGTGTCATTCATTCCAATAAGCTTGTTGTTGGCGTAGTTGACATTTGATCCAAATTCAAGATATTTTCCAATTGTTTGCGTCAAATTAATCCGCCCATTAATTCTGTCAAAATTATTCTCGATCACCCTACTTTTGTCCTGCGTATAGCCTAAGGAAGCATAATAATTGGTTTTTTCAGTTGCTCCACTTACCGAAATATCGTTACTGTTGAATATTCCCGTTCTGAATAAAGCATTGTTCCAGTCATAATATTGACCATCTCTATTCACGACACCATCAGTTTTTCCTGAAATATGTACGTTCTCCCATTGGGTGGTCCCATCCGTACTAAATTGATAACCATGAATACCAAAACCATAAGAAGAAGTTGGCTTACCATAATTTGCCGAATTTGGATTCCAGTCCAAGGAATTTAAGCGGAATAAAGTATTTTTATTCGCCTGTTCAGCGGTTTGACCAGCTGCTATTCTAGAATCATATAAAACGCTATAAAGCATGTTGATTTGATCCTGTACGGAAGCAGGTTCATTATTTTTTGTTGCCCAGGAAGGGCTAATGCCAATAGAAGACTTGACATTGATCTTTGGATCTCCATTTTTACCCCTTTTGGTGGTGATGATGATGACGCCATTTGCGGCTCGGGATCCATAAAGAGAAGAGGCAGCGGCGTCCTTAAGCACAGAGATTGATTCTATATCACTCGGATTTAATGTGCTCATGACGTTGTTTGTATTAACAATGTAATCTCCCATTTGTCCGACACTTCCCGAAATAACTGGAACACCGTCAATAACATATAATGGCTCATTCGATGCGTTCATGGAGCCTATGCCTCGAATACGAATCGCCGAAGTAGCCCCCGCTTGCCCCGATCCATTTGACATTTGTAGACCCGCGACACGACCGGTAAGTGCTTTTTCAAAAGAGGTGACAGGTTGTTTATCAATAGCATCTGATTTTATTTGTGCCGCCGAACCGGTATAGGTGCTTTTTTTAGCCGTTCCATAAGCAATGACAATGACTTCGTCCAAAGCTTTTTCATCACTGTTAAGTGAAATACCGATAGTTTTGCGGCCATTGACCTGTACTTCTTGTGAGCTATAACCTACGGCAGATATACTCAATGTTGCATTGGCGTTTGCGTTTAGGGTAAACAGGCCATTTTCGTTTGTGGATGTCCCTTGATTAGCGCCTTTTACATTAATCGTAACTCCGCTAATTGGTTTTCCGTTGCTGTCTGTTATTTTACCAGCAATTTGGATCTGTTGTGCATATAAAGACTGCATCGAACTACAGGCTATGAGACACAACGTTGTGAGCACATGTTGTTTCATAAAAGTGTGAATTGATTAATTTAGTTGTTAATATTTTGGTGCTGTCGAGTGTTGGTCAAACTTGCGATAGCAATTCAGTGCAATCTTTTCTTTAAGAAAAAAACATTGCACTGAATATAGGGTTATTTTCTTACAATTCCAATTCCCGGACGGTCGGGGAGAAGGCAATTGCCATTTACCACGGTCATGCCGTCGTATATATCATTTGCAATTAATAAAGCACCGTCTAGATCTGCCCAGTCTGTTAATGGTGCAAGTTGTGCCGCTGCACTGATGGCGCAAGAAGTTTCTGTCATACAGCCGATCATAACTTTCATTTCCAAAGAACGAGCAAGTTCTGCCATTCGCTTCGCTTCGCGCATGCCCGTGCATTTCATCAGTTTAATGTTAATACCCGAATAAACCCCCTTTAAACCCGGCACATCGACCAATCGTTGGCATCCTTCGTCGGCGATTGTGGGAATTGGGCTATGTTCTGTCAACCAAGCATTATCATCGATCTGCTCTTTAGGCATAGGCTGTTCTAAGAAAGAAACATTTCTTTCTGCAAGCCAATGCGCCATCTCCAAGGCTTCTTCACGTGTTTTCCAACCCTGGTTCACATCGGCGCATAATGGTCGATCCGTAACCTGACGGATGGTATCAATAATCATTTTGTCGGTGTCGAGCCCCAGCTTCACCTTTAAAATTTTAAACTGATCAGCCTCGGCAACTTTTTGGCGGATCATTTCTTCTGTATCGATTCCGATGGTGTAGGACGTCGGTGGGATAAGGTCAGGATTTAACCCCCAGATTTTATAATAGGGCTGGTTCATAATTTTACCAAGGATATCATGTAGGGCAATATCAATGGACGCTTTTGCAGCCGTGTTTTTCGAAGCAAGCTGATCAATATAATGCAGAATCTCTTCGGTTTGAAAAGGTGAGTTAAAACCTGTGAGATCAATTTGATTCAAAAACGAAATCACGCTATCTTGCGACTCGCCAAGATAGGGTGGCATACTCGCTTCGCCATAACCGATAACGCCATCATACTCTAATTCGGTCAATACAACCGGTGTTGTGCTTCGGCTAAAGGAAGCTACTGTAAAGACATGGCGCAAAGTTAGCGTGTAAGGCCGAAACCTTAATTTAAAGGCCCCAAAATCTTTACTAATCCATTCAGATTGATTGCTCATCGCTATGTTTATTTATTGTTGTAGTAATTGTTTTCAACGACTTTCTGTATTGCGCTATCGTGAACTCCGAGGTAACGGCGTGCAGCAACCACAGTTCGGGTTTGAAAATCATCATAGTTAGCTGCATCCTTTAGCATGCTGTTGATCCGTACCAAGCCTGCAGCATGAATAAAGGTTCCATTGCCGATATAGAGTGCAACGTGTGTTACACGCGCATTAGGATTGCTATTTTTGCCTGCCGCAAAGAATAATAAGTCTGCCGGTTTCAGATTTTTAAGTGCTTTCTCAGGGTCGAAATGCCCTTCTTGATCTAAAATGTCGATTTTTTCACCTGCAAGTACTTGTTGCGATGCATCTCGCGGAATTACGAAGCCGTTCATAAAGAAACTTGTTTTAGTAAAACCGCTGCAATCTACGCCTTTTACTGATGTCCCACCCCATAAATAGGGTAGACCCAACATTGTTTTTGCACTGGCAATAATATTTTCCGCCGTAGGTTGGCGTGTTTCAAACCAATTTTTTAAGGTTAGACTTTCTGATTTTTTAATATAACCTAAACGTCCATCCGGATAGGCAATTTCATAAAAATTGCCTTTCTGTCCTTTCAATTGAAGGATGTCACCATAAACGAGATCAGATACCCGCTGGCTTTTTTCATTGGGTTCAGAATATGATTTTCCAAATTCAGCTGTATAAATCACTTTTTCCGCTTGTCGCCAATTGGCCAGCATGGTTTTGTCCATGGCTTCAATAGACGAACTAGGAACCCATGCGATATAGCCGTCGGGTGTACGGACACGGTAGTCACCGCTCTTTTTTTGAAGAAGGTCAACTTGCGTTCCTAATAAAACCTGGCTAGTCAGCTCGGCAGCATTATCTGGAAATGTGCGCATATTTGCGACGGAGAGTCTGATTACTCCAGTCGTTTTTTCGCCTACACTTGCATCGGGCAAGAGCTGTACTTGAATATTGGCTGATATATCTTTTGCCTTTTGCTCTAAAACGAATTTAGCATTTTTTTCAGTTGTTTCGAGCACATATTGGTTCTGTGCTATATCCGCTTTCTGGATGGCCACGATCTTGGTTCTTTTATCGGGAGCAAATTCACGTTTTACGTTTTCTTGCAACTCTTTGATCGTGAAATAAGTCGTGGAATCTAGCTGCTGCGCCTGACTGCTTTCAACCCCTATAAGGCTTGCATAAGCTAAAATAGCGAATTTAAGAGTGTTTTTCATGCGAATTAGTTTGTTTCTAAAGATAGGATTAATTCATAATATAAGTCAATTTTTATTGTCGATTTTTAAGTGATTTTGATGTTATGTTGCTAAAAAACGAATTTTTAGGTTTAATTTTAATTAAATCATCTATTTGCTAAAACCATTTTGTAATATTGCTTATTGATTGTGACGGCAACATTCTTCTTCCGTTTACGGCGAAGCTGTAAAAATGTAGCATAACATTTTACAGCGGATATTGACGAAGTAGGTTTGGGGGAGATCTGATGCAAGATAGTGTAATATGCTAGAAAAGAAAGTGATGCTCTTGTACAGTCAATGATGAAAATTTCTTGTATTCGGTAGACTGAAAGCAGTTTTAATGATTGTTTTTTGCCGGATTAATAAATAGCGATAGTTTTATAAAATAGTAATAAGGAAATGAGTTCAAGACGTGATTTTATTCGGCAAGGTTTGATTGCTGCGACGACAATGGGGACATTAACCGCATTTGATGCGAAAGGATTGACGATTGCAGCAAAAGGCAGTGTTAAAAAATACCCTATTGTAATTTCAACTTGGGACTTTGGGATCGCAGCAAATAAAGCCGCTTGGGAAATATTGTCGAAAGGTGGTAAGGCATTGGATGCCGTTGAACAAGGCGTACGTGTACCCGAGGCTGATCTCAAAAATATGACAGTTGGTAAAGGTGGTTATCCAGATCGCGACGGTCACGTCACACTTGATGCTTGTATCATGGATGCGGATGGTAACTGCGGTGCTGTTGCCGGAATGGAAAAAATTGGACATCCAATATCTGTAGCACGGCTGGTTATGGAAAAAACACCCCATGTCATGCTAGTAGGCGAAGGCGCATTGCAATTTGCGTTAGAAAATGGTTTTAAGGAAGAAAATCTACTGACCCCGGAAGGTGAAAAGGCCTGGAAGGAATGGTTGAAAGAGAAAAAATACAAACCTGTAGCCAATATTGAAAACCAATCTTTTGCCGCAGAACGTTTGCCGGGAAATCAATACAACCACGATACGATCGGTATGTTGGCGTTGGATGCCAATGGAAATATTTCTGGAGCCTGCACCACGAGTGGTATGGCTTTCAAGATGCATGGTCGGGTAGGAGATAGCCCTATTATTGGAGCCGGACTTTATGTCGATAATGAAGTTGGGGGTGCTACTTCGACCGGAGTTGGTGAAGAAGTTATCCGAAATGTAGGTAGTTTTTTGGTAGTCGAATTGATGCGTCAGGGTTATTCTCCCGAAGATGCCTGTAAGGAAGCTGTTATGCGTATCGTTAAGAAGAAGCCTGCAATTGCAAAGGAAATCCAAGTTGGATTCTTAGCAATTAATAAAAAAGGGGAATATGGTGCCTATGCGCTACAACAAGGTTTTTCCTATGCGGTTTGTGACAGTAAACAACAAGATTTATTGATTAAAGGAAAGCACTACTATAAATAGTAAAAATAGGGGCTTACGGGTTCGAGGAGCGATGAAAGCAAGGTATATCATTGCCGATTAATCATTATATTTGTTTAAACCTATAGCCGCAGCTGATGCATCGGCTATAGGTTTATAAAAGTGAGAGTAAAATACGCAAGGTTATAAAAGTATGAAAGCAACATTTGGAGGAGGATGTTTTTGGTGTACAGAAGTTATTTTCCAAAACACTGAAGGGGTAACATCGGTATTACCTGGTTATATGGGGGGACATGTAGATAAGCCGACTTATGAGCAGGTCTGTACGGGGACAACTGATCATGTTGAGGTTGTCGAGCTAGAATATGACGACGAGCTGGTGAATTATGAAGATCTCTTGAAAATCTTCTTTAAGACCCATAACCCGACGACATTAAACCGTCAAGGTAACGATGTGGGTACGCAGTATCGATCAGTTGTTTTTTATCATAATGAAGAACAAGAGATCTTAGCACAGAATTTTATCGATGAATTGGAAAATGAGGATGTTTACGAGGACCCTATTGTCACAGCGGTAGAACCTGCGTCTACATTTTGGTTGGCAGAAGATTATCATCATAATTATTTCAATGATCATCCTGAAAATCCATTTTGTTCAGTAGTCATTGCTCCAAAACTTCAAAAATTCCTAAAAGAATTTAAAGCTTAAAAAGACAATATTTTTAAAAAGACAATATTTAAGGTGTTGTATCCCAAAAAAAAGCTCGAATATTTATTCGAGCTTTTTTTGTGTATTTAATATGAGTTAGAACATTTCCATCTGTCCTTTATCATCGATTTGAATATCATTTGGATTGGTGATCTCCAATTTGATGTCGTCATTTTTTTCGGTTGACTCGACCTCTTTTTCGTTCACGGAACTGTCAACTTCTGTCGTCGTACTATCAACTGTTGGTTCTGTGGTATCAGTACTTGATTCGGCTGCCTTTTCTTTACTTTTTTGACTTAAATCTTCATCCGCTGTCAATAGTGTAACCGATTTTACGGTATGGAAAGATAGGCGGTTTCCTTGCGCTTTTATTCCTTTTACGTCAATAATTTCAGTCAAAGGTTGATCAAGGGTTTCTTCCGTTTGGGATTTGCCTTTTAAAATCTCCAATTTGACCATCGGTTCAGCTGCATTACTCATCAGGATCAGTTTGGATCCTGCATCTTCATTGATAAAGGAAATACGTTTTCCAATAGGCTGATCGTCAAATTTAAAACGTTTGACAAAGTACGTTCCGCTCTTGCCGTCCTTATGCACGACTGTATAGATATGGTCTGGATAATATTTTTCGATCCGGATCATTTTCTCGTCGAAGTGGTTGCTTAGATCAAAGTTTGCTAATTCGTAGCTACCATCCGAAAGGACTACTAATATCTTGTCGTCGCCGTCAAACTCGCCAAGGTATTGTCCACGCTCATCTGCGTTTAGACGTTTCATGATGGTATCGTACCATATTTTTCGTCCTGCTAGTGTGGAGACTCCAGAGCTTTTAAAGCTGATTTTTTTGACAGGATATTTTGATACAATGTTTCCTTGTGAAGCACGGCCCTTGATTGCAATCTCGGCAAAGTCCATGTCAAAATTCAACTTACGCAATTTTGTGTGCGGCTTAAGCTGTATATTAACGACTTCCGCTTCACCATTGGGATTGGCTGTGAAATACAGGATTTTTGAGCCCTTGGATCCCTTGGACACATCATATTCCTTATCTCGCGTAACTCCTACTACCGAGAAACGTTTGATAAAACTGGTTCCAGTTTCACCTTCTTTATAGATGGCGTTATAGATTGTCCGTTCATCACCTTTTTTGAAAACAGCAACGTGGATAATTCCTTTTCCAACAAATACTTTATCCTGAATTTTACTGACAACATATTTGCCATCTTCGCGGAATACAATAATATCGTCGATATCCGAACAGTCGCATACAAACTCATCTTTCTTCATTCCCGAACCAATAAATCCTTCTTCGCGATTGACATATAGTTTGGTATTTGCTAGCGCAACTTGGGTCGCTTCTACTTTGTCGAATACCCGCAGTTCAGTTTTACGCTCGCGGTCTTTACTATATTTATCACGCAATTTCTCAAACCATGCAATGGCATATTCCGTCAATTGACGTAGATGACGCTTGACTTCTTTGATCTCATTTTCGAGTGTTTTCATCATTTCGTCCGCTTTTTTAACGTCGAAACGTGTAATGCTACTCATTGGTTTATCGATCAATTTTTTGTAATCTTCTGGACGAATCTCGCGGTAAAATTGATCGAAGAAAGGCTCAAATAAGCGATTCAGAACTTGCACAACAACCTCAAAGTCACCTGCATTTTCATAATCCGGATGCTTGTACATCCCCTCTTGAATAAATATTTTTAATAAACTACTGAAGAAGATTTTTTCTTGAAGATCGTTTAAACGAATCTCCAATTCTCGTTTCAATAAATTTTTGGTGTTTATTGTGTTTTCAGTCAGAATGTCGTTGACACTCATAAAGTGAGGTTTCTCATCCTTGATAACACAGGTGTTAGGAGAGATAGAGACTTCACAGGCGGTAAAGGCATATAATGCATCGATCGTTACATCGGGAGAAATTCCAGGAGCCAAATGTACAATGATCTCTACATTTCCCGCTGTATTATCCTCGATTTTTTTGATCTTAATTTTTCCCTTATCGTTTGCGGTAACCACGCTTTCAATCAGACCGCCGGTTGTCGTTCCAAATGGAATTTCTGTAATTGCGAGCGTCTTTTTGTCGCGTTCTTCAATTTTTGCACGTACACGGATTTTACCACCACGTTGCCCCTCATTATAATTTGAAACGTCGGCCATACCACCCGTAGGGAAGTCTGGGAAGATATTCGGACGTTCACCGTGTAATACCTGAATTGATCCGTCAATTAGCTCAATGAAATTGTGGGGCATAATCTTGGTCGCTAAACCAACAGCAATCCCTTCGGCACCTTGAGCCAATAATAACGGGAATTTTACAGGAAGGGTGACAGGTTCGCGATTCCGTCCATCGTAACTTAATTGCCACTCAGTCGTTTCGGGATTGAAGACAACGTCATTTGCAAATTTGGATAATCTTCCCTCGATGTACCGTGGAGCAGCAGCAGAGTCACCCGTAATTGGGAAACCCCAGTTACCTTGACAGTCAATCAAGAGATCTTTTTGTCCCAATTGTACCATGGCATCACCGATAGAAGCATCACCATGTGGGTGATATTTCATCGTGTTACCAATGACGTTGGCAGCTTTATTATATCTTCCATCATCCATTTCCTTTAAGGAATGGAGGATACGACGTTGTACGGGTTTCAAACCGTCATTGATATGTGGTACGGCTCTGTCCAAGATAACATAGGATGCATAGTCCAAAAACCAGTTTTCGTATAGTCCTGATAAAGGTATCGTCTGACTTCCGCTCTCTGTTTTTCCTGATCCCAGTTCTTCTTGATTATCTTCCGTTGGGAAGTTCGTTTCGTCACTCATTTACTCAGCAATAGATTAAATTGTACAATACAGAAATGTTCGAAATAGTATTTTATTCGAACGTGTAAAAATACAAAACCATTTTGTTTTATCCCAGCGAAACTATGAAAAGTTAAAAAAATTAGTTTTTAAAACTAATATAATTAGCTTGTTTCGTTGTCAGTGGCCAAATCATACCAATAACAGGGAATATCCCATAGATCGAAATGAAATTCTTCAGTCACCTGAAATCCTACTTTTTCCAAGACATGTCTTGAACCCAGATTTCCCGTATGTGTGATGGCATGTACTTCAAAATGGATCAGCTGTTCTCTATAATATTGCATGCAGGCTTGTGCAGCTTCTGTCGCATAGCCTTTTCCCCAAGATTCCGTTCTGAAACGGTAACCAAGGTCTAAAAAACCGATACGTCCGTTCTCCAATTCATCAATATATTTAAATCCCGTCCAGCCTATCCATTGATTGCTTGATTTCTCAACGACCCCTAGACGGCCTATACCGTATTTTTCATATTGTTGTTGAATAGGCGCGATGGCTTTTTTCATTTCTTCAATGGATTGAACAGGCTCCTTATTCAGAAAGGTATGAACCTCCGGCTGTGAATCCATCGCGAAAAAATAAGCGGCATCATCCATCTCTATTGGACGGATAATTAAACGTTCAGTTTCCAGTATAGGTAAGTGTTTTTCCATATTGTTTATCTCAAGTGTTAGGCATGCTAAAGCCACAATTTGTCGATATCTTTTTGTAGTATTTTGTCTTTCATTTCCTCCTCAAAGTCTCCGAACAGTTCTTTGTTAACAGATTTACTGATTCTGCCATTTTCGAGTACCAAGATTTCATCGCAGGTATCTTTTAGTGTGGAAAAGATATGCGACGAAATTAGGATCGTTTTACCCATCGCTTTTAAGCGTAATATAATCTCCGTAAGAATAATGCTGCTTTGTAGATCAATGCCATTAAAAGGTTCGTCAAGGATATAATAATTATTGTCCTGAAGTAAAGTAGCTGTCAGGGCTAGTTTTTTTTTCATACCCGTGGAATAGTCGCTCGCATACTCTTTTAAGGGCAACTCGAAAATATTTCTTTCACTGAGGTTTTTGATCTGTTTACCACGCGCATCTGTCAGCAGATAAATATACTCTTCACCTGTGAGCTTAGAGAGGAAATATGGATCGGAGGTCAGGTAACCTAAATTGTTTTTGAGCGGCGCCAAATCAGATTTTATACTTCCCGAGGCGGTTTCCAGTCCAGCAATACATCGAAACAGCGTTGTCTTTCCGGCGCCATTTTCACCGACGATACCATATACTTTTCCGCTTTCAAAAGTGTAAGTAATCTCGTGGAGCACTTGATGCCGTCCAAAGGACTTGCTGATATTCGTAAGCTCGATCATAAGTGGTTTTTTAGATTGTTGATTGCTTTGATATAATAAAAGGGCAATAGCGCAAGGATCAAGGGGTAAAAGCTAAAACAAAGTGCCAATGCAAAACCTTCGGGGAAATTGATCTCCCGTGGATAAGCGACGTATTTTAAGATGATTGCAAAAGGAAGCAAAAGTAATATTCCGCCCAATACAATACAGACATTAAATAAATCCGATGGAAAGATTATAACATACAGAAAAAGAAGGGGCAGTACCAAGAGTAGACATTGTAAAATTCCTCTTTTAAACTTTCGCATCAGAAAGACTGTTGGTGTATAATGGTTATTCCAAAGGTAAAAAATAGGTTCCGGTAATTGATAATAGAAAACACAGGCGAGCGCAATGCAAACCACACAAAATAAAACAAGATTGGAATTGGCCACATAAAAGCCGATTCCGGCCAAGAGATACAATACAAGCAAGAGCAGGTAGCTCCGTCGGAATCCGATGATAAATTCAAAAGGTTTTTTTGCGAAAGGTGTCGGAATAGATTTTCCGAAAGCCTTAAATGTCAAAAATGCAAAGATAATAGCCAAAATAGCTAATAACACTGCATAGCCCCATTGGTTGTGGAGGAAAAGAATGATGAAGGACGGCAGCGTTAACAAGCCATTTTCCAATATTCTGATTTTGTGGAAATCGTATTTACTGTATGTATTTTTGAGAAAGTCATTTCTGTTTTTTTCTGTGAGCAGAAACAGTGCTTGGAAATTGCCAAGCAGTAGGGCATAACAACCAAAAAGCGGATATTGAACCAATGCATAATAAGCAAAATAACATAATCCAAACAACAGGAGAAAGGCGAGCCAAACCGGCAGTCCTGTAGCGCGAATATGCCGAGACAGTAAAGTATATTGAAGCTTTAAATAATTGCTAACCATGATACGATCAAAAGTAAAAAATCGAAGTTAAAAACAAGGGACTGTTCCCTTATTTTTATTTCGGCCTTGCAACGATCGATTGTTGGTCGTTTTGACGCTTGAATTTCTTTATTTTACGGCCCTGTGTCTTTTCTGCCAGCTCAGCATATAGGTCAGAGCAAGTAGCAAAACTACTGCATTGGCATACATAATGACTGGAATTCGTAGGATAACATCACTATAGTACAATCCAGCAAGCAGTGCGCCAAGTCCTATTCCGGCTTCAAGGGAGATATACATGGTTGCAACCGCCTTGCCGCGATGTTCGGGTAAACTAAGGTCAATCGTCCAGGCATTCACAGCAGGGGAGAGTATACCCGTGCCTACACCATAGATGCTTGCGCCGATCATCATGCCAATGAAACTATTTCCAATGCCAATAGCAACGAGTGCAATCGCGATAATAACTATTCCGACAACAATAACCTTAGGTCTTCCATAACGGTCCGAAACTTTGCCGGAAACAAAACGTATCAATACTGACGCAATGGTGAAGGCTAGGAAAAATAGCCCTTTATTTTTGAGTCCAAGGTATTCACTCCAGTCGGGAATTAGGGTTAAAATGACTCCATAAGCGGTGTAAGATAAAAACGTGACGATTCCCGCAGGTAGTGCACGCCATTCAATGATATCTTTTCGGTTTATTTTGAGCATGGAGAGATTGAATTTCTCTTTTTTCGCCAGTGTTTCCTTCATGTTAATGACGATAAGGATGGAGAGAAGTGCCATGAAAGAAGAGCAATAAAACATCACATTGATACCAAAGGCCTCGAAAATAGCGCTGCCAATTGCTGGGCCGACAGCTGTACCGACGCTAAAGGCCAATCCATGCATCCCAAGCGCCTCACCCCATCTTTTTTGTGGAACCAGATCGGCGACATAAGCAGAAGTTGAGGTAGGTTTAAAACCAGTGGAAAAACCATGTATCAATCGTAAGAATAGAAAGCCCGCGACTGATGTTAAAATGGGATAAAGAAAACCACAGATGAAACAGACAATGGATCCAATGGCCATGACTGGTACACGTCCCCAGCGATCGGTCAATTTACCACTAAAAGGCCGCGAAATTCCGGCAGTCAATGTAAACAGCGCTATGATCAACCCTTTGTATTCTGCTCCGCCCAAACTGCTCAGATAATTGGGTAGTTCGGGGATGATCATATTGAAGCTAGAAGAAAATAGGAGTGAGCTTAAGCAAAGTAAAATAAATTGAAGCGTATAGATGGATTTCTGTTCAGCTGGCATGGCGCTATTTTTATCGTGTGTGAGTATTCAAAAAAGAATAATGGATTGTGGCGATTATCCATCCTTCTAGGGAATGGAGCAAATGTACAGTTTTTGGAACGATTATGCGGTTTCTTTTGGTGGAAAAATAATAGAATTCTTTATATAAGATAGAAAATACGAAGGCGAGGACGTTAGTGCCTAAAAAAAGATTATTTTTGGGAAGACCCTTTATTTAGAACATGCAAGAACTTAGAAATCCTGGTGTTTATTTTGAAATTCCGGTATCGGATTTGAATCGCGCAATCGCGTTTTATAGCCAGTTATTCAATTTTACCTTTGAACAGGAAGATTTTGACGATAACCACATGGCTTACTTTCCATTTCAAGAAACCTTATCTGGGATTACTGGCGCCCTGGCGAAAGGCGAAATTTATAAACCTACACGCGAGGGAGTACTCCTTTATTTACATGTAGAAAACATATCTACTACGTTGGAAAGGGCCATGAGCTTGGGTGGAAAAGAGCTATATCCCGCCACTTTTCATGCCGATCTGGGATTTGCTGTTGCGGAGATTGAAGATTCTGAAGGAAATAGGATCGGGCTACATCAAAAGTTATAAGCGGCAATTCAGATCATATAGCTTACTAGATCAACTGTTGCCGGACTATTTCGCTGCAGAAGATGGTCGTTGCAACGGCTACGTTGAGTGATTCGGCTTGGCCTATGCGCGGAATAGTGATAGCTTGATCGATCAACGCTATTATTTCATCACTGATGCCATTTCCCTCGTTCCCCATAACAATTAGCCCCTCATTAGCCCACACAGTCTGATAAATGGATTGACCATTAAGTAGGGCGCCATACACTTTTAATCCAGTAGCCGGAATAAAATCCGTTAAATCAGTATAGTGGATTTGCAGTCTAGCCAGTGAGCCCATGGTTGCTTGCACTACTTTAGGGTTGTAGGCGTCTACAGTTCCAATGGAACAGATAATATGTTCGATTCCAAACCACTCCGCCGTGCGGATAATTGTACCCAGATTGCCTGGATCCTGCACATCATCGAGTACAAGGCTAAACTTGTTTTTTAAATTACTTGGTACAATTTTCTGCTGTAAAGGAAGTTTGACCAAAGCGAGGATACCTTGTGGCGATTTCAGTGTACTAATCTTTTGGAATTCAGTATCCGTTAGTTCATAGGATTTTATATTATGCGAGATTTTACCCACTTTTGTGTTTGCGTCGCCCGTGTAGAAAATAGACTCAACCTCATAGCTTGATGAAATAAATTCCATCACGGATTTTATACCCTCAACGATAAACAGGCCGTGTTGTTTTCTATACTTTTTATTTTGTAGAGACGTTATTAGACTGATTTGCGCTTTTGACAACATTTTTATTGATGATTAAGTATCCTCGTTTTATCGGATTTGCAAGTATAACGCTTTTAGTGTTATTTTTTGCATCATGCCGTTCTTCAAAATATCTTGACGATGACCAAGCTCTGGTTACAAAAGTACAGATTTCTGGTGTCACCCCTGCATTGAAAGAATCATCCGAAACGTATATTTCCAATCAAATAAGACCTAATTCAAGGGTAAATCTATTTATTTACAATACGTTCAATACTAAAAACGGGCGTTATAAAACCAAGAAAATTCGGAATGTTGGCGAACCACCTCATTTGTTGGATTCGGCAATGGTCGATTTATCCGCCAATCAAATCCGACGCTTTCTATTTTCAAAAGGTTATTTCAAAGCTAAGGTCGAACCAACAATTTCAGTTTCCAAAAAGCGAGCACATATCGATTTTAAAGTGGATGAAGGTGTCCCATATCAAGTTAGAAATATAGATCGAAAATTTGAGGATGAAGATATTAAGGCAATATTTGAACGGGAGGTACTCCCCAAAACTGCTGTAAAATCCAATACCCAGTACGATGCCGCAAAGTTGCTCGATGAGCGGGAGAAACTTTATATTTCGATGCGTAACAATGGGTATTACGATTATGTAAGGCAATATATGCGTGCTGGGGTAGATTCAACTATCGATGGACCTTTGATCGACTTGAAAATTAATGTCGAAAATCCATCTGACTCTACGATACATAAAAAGTATCAAATAGACAGTGTTTATATGACGATAAGGAATTATGGAACAATGTCGAAGAAGGAGCCACGTCGTATCCTAGATTCTGCAAAACGTCTTTTATTTGTTGATGAAACAAATAGTTTCAGGTGGAAACCTTTGGAACGCTATATGTATCTACGCTCAGGTCAGTACTATTCCTTGCGGGAGGAAAATAAGTCATATGACCGATTGTATGAGATGAATGGTTTTCGTTCTGTCAAGATGCAGTTTGTCAAAAAAGATTCCAATAAACTCGATGTGCACTATGATTTCGTTCCAAGACCGCGGATGGGAAACCAGATAGAGGGCGAGTATACCTTTAGTTCGGGTATGAGCGGATTTAATATTGGAAATACATTCTCTCAACGTAATATCTTTGGTGGTTCGGAGCAATTGGAAGTGAAATTACGTTATGGTGTATTGTTTGATCCGCGCCTCGCAGGTGGGCTTTCCAGCAAAATATTCAATAACGATTTTCAAGCGGGCGTAAATTTGGTCATTCCTCGTCTAATGGTTCCCTTTCATATTAATCCAGGTGGAAAGTTTGGTTTGCCCAAAACGACCTACTCGATGACATTGCAGTTGTTCGATCAAGATAAAACCTATTCAAACCGCTATTTCATCACGTCGCTGAATTACTCATGGTATGAAACAGAAAATAAGTACAATAGTTTTACGCCTATTGTGTTGGAGTATCGGGATGGACGCTTGGATTCCAATTTTCGGAACAAGCTTGTACAGGAAGGTTATCAGCTGTATGTACGTAGCAACGACCGTCAGTATTTTGGTTTAGGGACACAATATACCTTTATCCTGAATGGTAAAAAATTGAATAGCAAGGAGGACTTTCAATATTTCAGAGGAACATTGGACGTGAGTGGAAACGTATTGGATCTTATTAGCTCCTTGGCAAAATTGCCTAAGAATGCCGATGGTGAGAAAAAAATATTCGGTGTGCCCTTTCTTCAATACGCCAAGACAGAATTCGATTATCGTTTATACCGAAATCTCGGTGGAAATAGGCAGTTTGTCTTCCGTTTTAATTCGGGGATAGCGATTCCTTATGGTAATAACTCTAAACTGTTGATTTTTGAAAAGAGCTTTTATAGCGGCGGGATGAATGGCATACGCGCATGGCAGGCACGTACCTTGGGGCCAGGTGCCTATAACCGGCAGAGTCTTAGTGAGGATTTGCGTTTAAACCTGCGTAATTTGGATCAACTGGGGGAGATTAAACTGGAAGCAAATGCCGAATATCGATTCAGGTTACTCAATAACTTCCTGGGCGCAAAGATGAATGGAGCAACATTTTTGGATATAGGAAATGTTTGGCGACTGAAGAAGGATGAAGAACTAAATCCGGGGGGGGAGTTTAAATTCAATAAATTTCTTGGGCAGGTCGCCATTGGTACCGGCTTCGGACTTCGTTTCGATTCGGACTATTTTGTCATTCGCTTAGATGCCGGGCTTAAACTAAAAGATCCGCAATTCTCAGGTGCTGATCAATGGGTTATCAAGCATTTCTTTGATTCCAAAGAATTTAAGGCCCAATATTATGAAACCCATAGGCCCGACAGGTACAATTTTATTCAATACAATTTTGGAATCGGTATGCCGTTCTAATGTCTAACTGTTTCGTTATGATTTACGTTGATCCCACCAGTTGATGGGACATTCAGACAAACCGCTTTGTTAACCGATGAGATTTTTGAGACTTGAAAATATTGATTCAAAAATTTTACTCAAATCCAAACCTTGGGAATGGTTGAATAAAAAGAAAACTATAGCCAGCGCGATGGCCGTCATAATCACTTTTTTAAACATGTAAGCTATTCCTAACACAATGGCCGGGATAATCAAAAACATCAATCCGCTAATGGCAAAAGGAGAGAGTCCGCTATCGCTCTTATAGATATAGAATAAACGTCCCTTGGAAGTTTGTTGATTCTTATGGCTAAAGAAAACAAAGGTTGATGACTCAATTTTCTGATTAGGGACAGCAACACCCTCATGAAATTGTAGTGGTTGCGAGAAACCATTGATGGTAAATAGGTAATTGCCATTAATGGTCTCATTGGTGTTTCCCAATGAATCCAATGCAACTACAGCCAGTTTTCCATTTTTGGAAAGGTTTTCTTTTACGATAAAGTTTTGAATATTTTGTTCTTGAGCAGCTGCCCAAAAAGGTATCAGTAATAGAAAAAATATAATCTTTTTCATCGTTTTATTTTTATTCAATTCGCGTTTTCCCTTTTTAGGGTCTATTTGCATAGCGCTAATATCATTTGAGGATTGATAGCATCAATACATCAAATCCGATTTCCTTGAAATGAGACTGCAATTTTAGGGATTTTAATTTTCTTTTGAAAATCTTTAACTATGCGAATGTTGAAACCTTTGTAAATACGTTCTTGAGCCTTTCATCATTCCTCAAAAAAAGGTGCTGTCAAAATCCTGAGTAGGAGTGCAAAAGATATTTAGCTCATTTGTGTTTGACCTGCGGTATGATATTTCAGGATGTTTTGTTAGTTCATTTATAATTAAATCGATAATATTTGATCCATCGTAATTTTGGATTATTCACTTGTAAAATAGGTGAATTTTCGAAAAAAATTAGTTCTTTGAAAGTTCTTGGATCAATTGCAATTTCACTGCGTCATTTAAAATACCTTTTGGATCATCAATAACTATTTTGCCAAAAATGTCTTTTTTCATGGATGCACTATTTCCATTGTTGTCGCTAGCTTCATAATTTCCAAATATATCTTTTCGAACGGAAACACGATTTCCCCTGTTATCTTCAATTGTTTTACCACCTAGAATATCAGTTCTCACTGTGGTACGTTGACCATTGCTATTTTCGATAGTGAGATTATCAAGAATATCTTTTGTTATCCGGCTTGAATTACCTTTGTTATCTCGAATCTCCATATTGCCGAAAATATCTTTAGATATCGTTGAGCTATTGCCTTGATTATCTCGGATGTCGAGACCTCCAAAAATATTTTTTGATACAGTTTTTACATTTCCTTTTTCATCACGTATTTCTAAATTGCCGTGTATATTTTTAAAAACTGTGGACGGACTTCTGTCTAGATTAGGAAGATCGAAATCGCCGCTACTGTTTTTTCTGACAGTAGTTTCACCTCCATCCTCATCTTTTACGACAATATTTCCTGAAAAGTCTTCTTTTATAGTCAGTTTAATACCACTCTTATTTACGGTTGTATATTCACCCAGGCTACCTCGTCTAAATTTAATGGTATTTCTCCACATATCTGAAAGAATAACTTCTCCCCAGCTATCGGTTTCTATTTTTATGGATTTTTTATCTAAGCCTTCTGAAATAGCCATTTTAATCATGTACTTTTTCATATTGTCAGAAGGGGGATCGGACCATATTCGGGTATACTCTTCCACTGTTGAAATTTTGGCTTCTGAAGTTAATGTAACTAATAGCAGTGAAAAACTGAATAAGAAATATATACGCATGATCTGTCTGTGATTTAATGTCAATATACGTTTTTTTGCGCTACTTTCATTATATTTAAACAGTAAGCGAATTAATTGATGTCAACTACGGACGAAACGGAACGGCTGGGCAAAGTAAAACCTTTGATTCTGAGGAAGCCCGTCTAAAGGATGCTGAAAAACTAATTGCGGAGAAGACTAAAAAAGGCTATTCTGAGAATGGTGCTGTAGATGCAGATAGCAAGGAAAGAGGATCCGCTGTTCGACAGTCAACGGCTGCCAGCCAGTTATTGAATTAGTCTAAGATCTCTTCGTATGTCAATGTATTTTTATGATTGGATACACAGATTTTTATAAATGTTGGAGTGATGCCTTTGCCATTTGGACGATACATGGAATAGGTATAGGAATCTTTGTCGTGATAATTAGCGCGTAGTGTGTCACCTTCATATCTGTCTACTGCAGTGGTATGAACTTCTATTCTTTCATCCATTTTGTCACTCCAGCTTCGTTGATCAATAAAAGATTGTTTGTCTTTTTCGGAGATAGATAGTTCAAATTGATGTGTGTAATCTCTTAAGCCGCCACTTTGATTGGAAATAATTTTAAAATCATCTTTTAGCGTGATATGGTGTTCGCTGAGTAGTTTTCTTGCATCAGATTTAGAGAATAATAGATCATCAAATAGCAAGTATAGCGCGAATATAAGAAAAGGCAAGATTAAAATAATCGAGACGATAGTTCCCAACTTTTTACGGCCAGACTTTTTTAGGATCCAGTACGTGAAATAGATGAATAGGCCTGGGATGCCAAACCATATCAAAAAAATCAGCGTGTATAGTGTATACATTTGTTAATAGTTATAATCCTAAAGCTCCTAATCCACGAATAATGTCTAAATAGATTTGCGGTATATCCACATCCCCAATATTTTTACGGATGACATCGGTAATACCAGCATGTGAGATACCCTGAGAAGCATGAATATGTTTAAAGTTTGCTCCCCAAACTGCACTTTCTAATGGGACCATCCCATCATTTTCACCTACCAGTCGCCTCAGGTATTTAAAACTCAAAGCATAGAACAAATCATCTTGTGGCTTAGTCATTGTCGAAGCAAAGCTCTGATAAAATACATTGTCCATATTGGGGTTGAGCTGGTTGAAAACACGCATTTCTTTTACACTGAGATCTCGAATTAGTTCGATTGGTGCGGGAGATTGCCCTCCAAATAAGAAAGAAAGACGTTGGATCAGTTTTTTTGTAACAGAATCTCTGGATAGATGTTTTTCCATTAGATAGTCTGCTATTGGTGTTCCTAAGTGTGGTGTGGATATTGTGCTTAAGGAGGCTACCATTTGATGTCCCTTTAGCGTTGAAATAAAATAGCGGGCGTCGATCCCTCCTTTAGAATGCGCGATGAGATTAAATTTAGTGGCACCTGTTTTTTCTGCAAGATCTGACAGATTTCTTTTCAGCATCTGTGCATTGTTAGCCACGCTGCCCCAACCATCGGTCTTGCCATAAAAAAATGAGATATTGTTTTTTTTGAAAGTCTTGGGGATCCTGCCCCAAAATAAACTGTTATCCCCAGCAGCCGTGCCGTGGATCAATATGATGGGATATCTTAATGTAAAGGCAGTCATTGAGTTTTTTTATACATCTTCATCCATCCAATAGGTTTTGCAAATCAGCTTTATCTTGCTATTTTTTGATCTGGATTGATTATATGAACAGGTTCTATAATTAAGCTATTCGACTCATTTTCATTAAAGGGCTAGTCTATTGTCAGGTCCGCCAATAAGTCCCGTCGACATATTCGAGCAAATCTACCAGTCCCTGAGGGATTGCCGGAAATGCTTCCTGGAGTTTCGCTAGATCTATTTTGCTTGCACCATGTTTAATCCGTTCAAAATGATCCCAGGTTTCTTCACCACCATTACTATAGTATGCTTTCTTTAAACCAGATAAATAATTGTCTACTATTTTCATTTGCTTTTCTTCTTGTTTGTGAATTTAGTCAAACTTGATGATAGAATAAAAGTAAATTGTAGTGTATTTCCTTTTCTGTCTGCTTTTTATAACGAACCTAAAATTTTAAAATCTCGGAGGAAAGCGAGAAAAAGATTGTTGTGGAAAGTTAAAAATGTTTTGTTAATAATTCATTAAATGGTTAATTTAATGAAAATTTTCAATTATGAAATCTAATCGCCTATTTATTTTCCTTGTTGTTTTTCTAACAACGGTAGCTACTCCTGTGTTTAGTCAACAAAATTTTAACTTTTCATTTGATCAACCGATTATAAATCCCTGGTTCAAGGTTGGGGATACGACGGCTTTTAAGAGTGGTATAGATCACGATACGTATTATAGTGCAAAAGGAGCACTTCGGATTGAAAGTATAAAGAAGAACAGCGCTTTCGGAGGGATTATGATGTGGTTACCATCAAATTTAAAGGGGGATTCCATTGAAGTGTCTGCGATGATCAAGCGTGAGAATATCATCGCAGGGTCTTATGCGTCGATGATGCTACGGATCGATCCCAAAGTCTTTTTCGACAATATGGCTAACCGCCAAATGAATGGGACAAAAAACTGGGAAAATATTAAGCTGAAAACTAAATTGGTGCCAAACCAGACCGAAGGGATATCCATTGCATTTTTTCTTTCTGGGGAAGGTAAGATGTGGGTTGATGATGTGCTCATTACTGTAGATGGTAAGGATATTACCAAAGAAGTAGGAATGTTTGTGCCATTTGCGAAAGGGATCAGTGAACCTGCAAGTTCGGGGATTTCTGATTTTAATACTACGCCCGAGATTGATCAACGCTTAGTGGATTTAGGGAGAATATGGGGTTTCCTGAAATATAGACATCCCGCTGTGGCGCAAGGAAAATATGATTGGGATCAGCAGTTGTTTAAGTCCATTGACGCTATTATTAGAGCAAAGGATAATAAATCTGTTGAGGCTCATTATGCGATGCTCTTAGACAGTCTCGGTGCCACGGCCAACTATGCCAAGCCACAGCTTGAAAATGTGGTTCATGAAGTAGATTATAGCTGGATTGATGGTCTCTCTTTTAACAATGATATCAAGAATAAATTAAGACGTATTCGCTACAGTAATTTTGATCAACATCATTATTTTGGTTTTGCTGGAGGTGCTGGCAATGTTCTTTTCAAGAATGAAAAAAAATATGAAAATGTATTTTCTGCAGATGCGGGGTTTCGTTTATTGGCGCTCTTTCGCTTTTGGAATATGATCGAATATTTTTCCCCCTATAAACATCTGACGGATCCGAAATGGGATGCTGTTTTAAAGACCGCTGTGCCCGAAATGATCCTGAGTCGGGATGATCGTTCTTATGGCCTTTCACTTCTCAAGATGGTATCCCAGGTAAAAGATGCACATACCGGACTCTGGAGCATGCCCAAAGGACTGATAAATTATTATGGCAAGTACCGTATGCCGGTGGAGATCCGAATGATAGAAGGAAAAGCTGTGGTAACTAAAGTTTTTGATAGTGAGAAATCCGGAGATAAACTTAGCATAGGAGATGTGCTCATCAGTAAGGAACATAAAAAGATTGAAGAAATCAGAGATTCGCTTTGGGCTTATATGAGTACACCGAATGAAGCTGTAGCCAACCGTGATCTGGCGCGAAAGCTTGTGACAAGCAATAGCGAGATTGTGCCCTGTGAGTTAGTGCGTGATGGCCGGCCGATTAAAGTAGATATTGCTGCGATACCCTCTAGCCAAATTAAACCTGCTTCAAGAGATACCGTGCCTTTTAAGATGCTGGACAATAATATTTTGTATATCAATCACAGTTTACTGCGTGCTAAGATGATCACAGAAAATATGGCAAACTGGAGCAAGGTAAAAGGTATTGTGATTGATGACCGCAATTATCCCGGTGATTTTTTAGTATTCAAGCTTACACCCTTGTTGTTGACCAAGCCTACTGATTTCGTTCGTTTTAGCAGTACGAGCCTTCAATATCCCGGCACTTTTGTAATGAGCAGCCCATTACAAGTTGGGGAGAATACCAATGATTGCTATCAGGGGAAAGTGGCTATTCTGGTCAATGAAGATACCCAGAGTTCTGCGGAATATCATGTGATGGCTTATCAGGCAGCTTCCAATGTCAAGGTTTTCGGATCACCGACAGCGGGTGCTGATGGCAATGTCAGTTCCATAGAGTTACCGGGCAATCAGCGGACAATGCTTTCCGGACTGGGGATATATTATCCCGATCAACGTGAAACCCAGCGTGTAGGTATTAAAATTGATGAGATTGTCAAACCGAGTATCAAGGGGATTCGCGAAGGTAGGGATGAGGTAATGGAAAAAGCATTGGAGTATCTAAGTCAATAGATTAGCCCTTCCATAGGATGGTTGTTATTGAGGTATTATACATTTAAAGTCAGACATGCTAAAGGAAATTATTTTTTAATTTATTTACTAAAATATTTAGTATATTGTTTGTTTTTTTGCTATCTTTGTATTGCTCACTTACAGAAGTAATACCAATAAAATAAACAATTATGTTGTCCGATCAAACTTTAGTATCCGATATAAAGGCAATTATTGCGCAGTCCAAAGATAATGCGATTCGTGCTGTCGATCATCAGCGCACATTGATGTACTGGCATATTGGCCAACGTATTTTTGAACAGGAGCAGGAAGGTAAGGATAGAGCGGATTATGGGAAATACATCATAAAATATCTTTCAGCAGAATTACAGCCTGAGTTTGGTAGTGGTTTTTCGTATAGACAGCTAAATTGGTACCGCCAATTTTATCGCACATTTCCAATTGTGTCTACACTGTGGACGCAATTGAGTTGGAGCCAGTATAAGCTGCTTTTAAGTCTTAATAGCGAGGAACAGCGGGAGTTTTATATTGCCGAAACCATAAAGAATAATTGGACAGTCAGACAGCTTGAGCGGCAGATTAATACTAATCTATATGAACGCCTGCTGCTTAGCAACGATAAGGAAAGTGTACTGGCTGTAGCAAAAAAGGAAAAGATGCCTTCTGATGCGAAGGAGATTATCAAAGATCCAATGGTACTGGAATTTTTGGGTTTGAAACGCGAAAGCGCTTACTATGAGAAAGATCTTGAGGGAGCCATTATTGCCCATCTTCAAGAGTTCTTACTCGAATTAGGAAATGGCTTCTCATTCGTCGCTAGACAAAAACGTATCCATATCGAGGGCGATGAGTTTTTCGTTGACCTGGTCTTTTACAACCGTCTGCTGCAAAGTTTTGTGATCATTGAAATTAAAACCCATAAATTAACGCATCAGGACATCGGTCAATTGCAGATGTATGTCAATTACTATGATCGTATAGAAAAACTTCCCCATGAGCATCCGACAGTTGGCATCTTACTTTGTGCCAGTAAAAACGATGCGGTCGTCAAATTTACCCTTCCGGAAGACCAAAAGCAGATTGTCTCCAGTCAATATGAGCTTTATTTACCAACAGAGCAACAGTTGCTGGATGAGGTAAATAAAGAGTTGGATAGTTTTGTAGGTAAAGGTGACGCTGAGTAGATTTTTCAAGCGTCTATACGGCGCCATTTAAAGATATTTTAAATGCGTCAAACGGGGTTAATTTATCAGTATTGGGGGATGAAATGACAGTGGTTCCGCTTTTTTCATTTTTATTTTTCTAACATAGATTATTTTGTACATTTGTATCGAATAAAATCGAAATTGAAATGGCAGAAACTGTACAACCAAGAGGTCCAAAGACAACTGATAATAATGCGAACCAAACTCATTACTACAAAACATTAGTAGTAGCGATCGCTTTAGGTTTAATAGGTACATTTATCCGTTTTGTACCGGATGTATGTACGGCATTGGGCCAACAAACTTTTTTGTTTTCCGCAATAGCTAATATTGCTATGATCGTAGGTGCACTTATCGCATTCAAAACCGTTTTCGGAATTTTGGGATTTGGAAAAAACCGTGACTAATTAAAAGTAAACTAAGATATTTGAAAGCCCCAGTTTACTGGGGCTTTTTTATTTTAATCCTTTTTTTAAACTCAAGTTCATTGTTGACGATCCCGTCCCGTTATGCTTTCATGATCTACAAGGCACAAAAAAGGCCTCACAACGGTGAAGCCTTCTTTTGTATGATTATCGCAGACTACGCGAAAAGAGACCAAGTAGACCAAGGAATACGTGAAAGAATCAAAATCAAACCGATGATATAGAAAATAACAACCGTTTGGTTTGCTTTTTTTGCATTTTCAATCTTTTTAGCTTTAGAGTAACCAATTGTAATCAATACAATAGCAATGATCATGGTTAAAGGGTGTTCGATGATTTTAAAACGTAATGTCGGATCTTTCATTACGGCGCCAGAGATCATCGATGGATACTTTAAATAAAAGAATAAGATCAATCCCACCAATAATTGAATATGCGATGCAATGAAACCCAATAAAGCAATTTTACGGTTGTACGGTTTGTTGCCTAAATAGTTTGATAGGGTGATCACGATCGATATCACCAGGGCTAGCAATAATACAATTGCTATAGTCGAGTGTAAGTGTAACATAAAAGCTCTCTTTATTTATTTCCTAAGTTAGCAAAGATAAAAATATAATGAATGTATTTATCAAAAATCATTGTTCGAGCAGAAATACCTCCGCTATTGGATTAAATAAGTACATGCGTTTGCTACTCAATTCCATGCACTTATAGCGTTTTCTTATTTTTTCAATACGTTGAAATGAGCGACCATTTTGCAACCTAAAGAAATGACCATCCTCTAGGGATTCCACCGTAAGGGCACTGGTTTTGACGGTATCGTATGATTTTAAGGTGCGAAACAGGTGAAGGTCCGTGCAGCTCGAAGCCGCGGGGTTTTCCATGTAGCGATGAATGGCACTGCTAATATCGATTGGAAAAATATTCAATTTAAGGAAGGGCTCCATCAGTTCCTTGAAATTATTTTTCCACTCTGTACCATGTGGCTTGACACGATGCTGATGTTTATTCCAGGTTTGTAAATGGGCAAATTCATGGATCGTCGTAATCAGAAACGAATACGAATTTAAGTCGTGGTTGACCGAGATACGGTGTGGGCTCCCTTTGAATGGGGCACGGTAATCCCCCAGCTTGGTACTCCTTGAACGAGAGATCTTAAATAAGCAGCGGGTATGATTAATCCAGTTGGATATAATCGGCGCAGCTTCCTCGGGCATGTATTTTTTAAGCGTAGCACTATAATCTTGCATGCCATAAAAATAGGGATTTATTCATGTCAATAGTGCTAAATGAGAACATCCTTTTGTCAAAAATAAAAGCAGTTTACTAAAAATAGTAGTTTTTAATTTGGAAAAATGATATTATTTTTAGTATTTAGTACCTGAGAATATTAAAAGTGGGCATGTTATTAAAGCAGAGTAGCTGTTTTTTTAAATAAAATATATTGAAATCGCCTGAGTTTTAGGTAAATTACCTACAGAAAGGTTCATGAAACATAGGATCCGATTGAGGAACGGTATTTCCTCTAAACTGTAATTAGACCTTCAAGAATATGCTAGATACCTTACATATTAGAAATTATGCGCTCATCAACGAATTGGAAATCCAATTTGATAAAGGTTTGAATATGATTACCGGTGAAACCGGTGCCGGTAAATCTATTATCATGGGAGCATTATCGTGGATCTTAGGAAATAGAGCAGAAGGCAAGCATTTTTTCGACCCAACCAAGAAATGTGTGATTGAAGGGGAATTTAAAATTGGTTCTTACCAGTTACTTCGTTTTTTTGAGGAAAATGATCTCGATTACGCGGACCATACGATTATTCGAAGAGAGATATCTCCCGATGGTAAATCCCGGGCATTTATTAATGATTCTCCCGTCACCCTGGCTATCCTTAAAGCTTTAGGCGAGCAGTTGATTGATGTGCATTCTCAACATGCAACATTGCAGATTAATACAGAAGATTTTCAGTTTTTGGTAGTGGATAGTGTAGCAGGCTCTTTCGGACTGAAGCAAAGCTATCGAGAGAGCTTCTTCGCTTATAAGAAAGCAAAAAAAGAACTCGAAGAATTTAAGGATCTGGTAAAAAAAGCTGCAATAGAACAGGATTATTTTCAGTTTCAATTTGATGAACTTGACGCCGCCCGATTGGTGGCAGATGAACAGGAACAGCTCGAAGTACAACAGCGGCAGTTGGAAAATGCAGAAGATATCAAGCGTGCACTAACTGGGGCATCACATCTATTGGAAAATGAAGATACGGCAGTTTTAAGCCGTTTAAAAGAGACGATGAGCCAGGTGGAAGGCATTGCCTCATTTCTGCCTGAGGCTGCAGATTTGGCTGCACGATTAAAGAGCACATGGATTGAGCTGAAGGATGTCGCTGCAGAGCTGAGCTCTCTTGAGGAGGATACCCAAATCGACGAAGGTACTTTATTGGAAATCAATGAGCGCTTGAGCTTATTGTATTCCTTACAGAAAAAACATCATGTGGACTCCGTTGAGGAGCTGATCAAATTACGTGATGATCTTGAATCCAAACTGTTTGCTATAAATTCTTCGGATGAGCAATTGGAGCGATTGGAAAAAGAGGTTGTGGCTAAATTAGCCATTGCCCAAAAAAATGCAAAGGAACTATCAGCAGCCAGAAGAAAGGTACTGGAGATGATCGCAAAGGATGTGCAGGCGACCTTGTCAAATGTAGGTATGCCGAATGCACGACTTCAAATTAATCTAGAACCATTGAAGGAAGGGGATATGCGGGAATCGGGGATGGATTCAATACAGTTTTTATTTTCGGCCAATAAAGGACAGGCATTGCAATCCATTCATAAGGTTGCATCCGGAGGAGAGCTTTCTCGTGTTATGTTGGCCATTAAATCCTTAGTTGCTAAAACTTCCGCATTACCTACTATTATTTTTGATGAGATCGATACAGGAATCTCTGGAGAGGTTGCGCTACGCGTAGGAGAGGTGATGGAAAGTCTTGCTGAGAATATGCAGGTTATTGCTATTTCCCATTTGCCCCAAATTGCAGCTAAAGGTGCTGCGCATTATAAGGTATATAAGGAAGACAAAGCCAACCGAACCATATCTAACATTGTTCGTTTAGATCAAGAGGGGAGAGTCAAGGAAATTGCTCAGATGCTTAGTGGCGCTAATCCAACAGATGCGGCACTTGAACACGCAGAGTTATTGTTGAAAAAATCTCTTAAACCCTGAAAATAGCTCGGGATTTGTATTAGTATAATCTATCATTAGTAACGAAGAAATAGGGAATTTCTAAATTTTTAAAGGAATTCCCTATTTCTTCGTTATTTTAAAATGTCTTGACCGGCATCACGGAGATAGTAAAATAAGCATTACTATATGAGTTTAATACATACGTATCAGCTCCGAATCTATCTTTGGTCGTTTTAAGAATAGGATCACCAAAATTTACTAAAATACTACCTAAATTATCTTCTCCTAAAGTTCTTCTGGTAGATATTTCTCTCGAGAAAGTTTCTTTATTTGAGTGACCAAAATTAAATCCGATTTTGAAGATGGAAAAATTTGTTCCAAAATTAGTCGCAAATTCATTAGTTACAGTCTCTTTTTCAAAAATTTCCTCCTGAGTATCAACTTCTGCTAAAGAGATTTTCCAAATTGGCGCATTAGATTTGATATTCCAATTTATGATTGGGATATTAAGATTTACCATCGTACGACGATCTCCCGGAGCACTCTCTACGGATGTGTATACTATCAATAGTTGAGGATTTTTTCCGTTTGTCGTGCGAGTAGTATAATTATATTGTACTCTAAAAAGATCTTTAGGTGCTAGTGGTAGGAAATATTGATAAGTTGCACCAATACCTTCTTTATTATTGATTAAAAAGTCAAATCTAAATTCAAATTTTCCATCTGTCCACATATTCTTTTGAATAAGATCAATGATAGTGGATCTCGTATAATTGTCTGGCAGATTTATTATCGGATTTTTATTTGGGTTGGGTTTGGGGTCTTCGGCTTGATCGCTAATTTTATAAAAAGCATCTGTCGATAATCCTAATGCTACCACAGATTCTACCATGTTAGATTGTAATGGGCCAACGGTATCAGTTTGTGTCAATTTATAATAAACATGGTCTCGCTGCCATTTATCTACCTCTGTACCAAAAATATTATATGCATCTATAACCGATTGTTCTATCGGTAATGGATTAGTTAATACAGCTTCATTTGAACTTGTTATTCTTGATGAAGTTGAAGCTTTTATTCGGTTTGTCGCTAAAATAGCTTTAGCATTCTTTAGATTATCAAATATAGGGGATATAAATTCGAAATCCGGAGAAGCAAGCAAACTTTTAGCTGAAGCTTTCGAATTGGATTTTACCTTAATTCTTTCGTTTCCTTTAATAACTAAAACCGGAAAACCTGGTATTTCATTACTTTTTAACGAAAGAACCTTGTCCCCGTCACTATAAATAGGTATTTTTTTATCACTTCCCATAATATTAGTTGCCACAAGAGGTATCTGCGAAGCACTCTTCCATGTTTCTGGAGAAAACTTACTAGGTTCTATTGTAGGAACAAAAATTGTCAATAGCGGCGCTGCGCGCTCAATTTCATCAAGCTGGTTTGGTGAAGACTCATACTTTTTTAGAATATCTTTGAATGTTGAATCATTTGTAATTTTTTCATCTTTTATAAATTGATAAAATACATCATGGTCATAATCTATTTCAAAAAGAGCATTTTGCCGTATAAAATTCCTTATATCAGGATTTTCTTTTACTGCTTTTGAAAGAATTATCGCGAATTGATCATAATAATTTATTTCTGCTTTATCATTCAATTTAGATGTAACTTCTGCGGAATTTATATCCTTTTTACAACTCCAAAATAAAAGTGAGAAAAGGATAGAGAATATTAAGTTTAATTTCTTCATTTCTTTTTTTATATCGTAATACAATAATAAAATATCTTTGTTTTTTTTATTTTAAAAATACTTGTTTTTTTTTTATTATTTTATTCTTTAAAAGAAATACTACACATTTGTGTATTTTGTTTTTGAAATTAGTTTGTTAATTATTTAAATATGATAAAAATACTGGTTAAATAATTTGGAGCAGATATATTGAGAAAATGATTTAGATTTGTTGATGGGATTAGACCTAAAAGAAATTACAGTTGGTACGTACAATAAAAAAAGTGAG
>NZ_DDKA01000018.1:0-16632 GCF_002339225.1 Sphingobacterium sp. UBA2610 | reverse complement strand
CTCACTTTTTTTATTGTACGTAATCTGTATCTGTTAAAACGATCTTTACAATTATATTTTGAGTAGGAAAATTAACTGAAAAATCGTTGGTAGGATCCTCACCGATGATTGATACTTCACCCACTTTATAGTCTACATGAAAACTAACCGGATTAATTTCCTTGCCGTCATCAAATGCAAAAGATGCTGGTAGAATTTTGTATGAAGCTTCATTGTTTAAACTCATGTGGACAGAAACGTCCCCTTGCTTTATATAGTAATCAGTAAGTTCAGGTAGATTTACCTTATGAATTATTCTTTTGTTGTTGTCGGATGTCCATTCATTCGGTTTTACTGTATAAATAAATGATCGACCAGGTAAATAGTTCGACACGTATTCTTTCTTACAAGAAGAAAATGAAACCAAGGCTGCGGTTCCAATTAATGCTGCTAATAAAAGTCTTTTCATATTGTTCGTGTTATTTGTGACAATTTTATTATAGGACGATAAAATAGTGCGAAAGTTTAACGCCAACTTTCTTTACAACAAAAAATGCACCATAAAGGTGCATTTTATTGAAATTATTTTTGATACAGCTAAAGCTTACTTCTCAGCGGTGTCTTTCGAAGACTTCGAATCTGAGCTAGAAACCTCAATATCTTTGGTTTCCGGATTAATGCTCACGGTCAAAACTGAACCAGTTTGCACATTTCCTTTGAGGATTTCTTCTGCAATAGGATCTTCGAGATATTTCTGGATTGCTCGTTTTAATGGACGTGCACCAAAATTACTGTCATAACCTTTGTCCGCAATGAAATCTTTTGCCTCATCTGTCAAATTGATCGTATAACCCAAATCAGCGATACGTTTGAACAATGACCTCAACTCAATATCAATGATTTTGAAGATATTCTCTTTTGTCAATGAATTGAACACAATCACATCATCAATACGGTTCAAAAATTCTGGAGCAAAGGCTCTTTTCAAAGCGGTTTCGATAACTCCACGTGAATGCGCATCAGATTGTTGTGATTTTGCCGCAGTGGTGAAACCAACACCCTGACCAAATTCCTTCAATTGGCGTGCACCAATATTTGAAGTCATAATGATTATGGTATTTCTGAAATCTACTTTACGGCCCAAACTATCTGTCAATTGGCCTTCGTCCAACACCTGTAACATGAGGTTAAACACATCTGGGTGAGCTTTCTCAATCTCATCCAATAAGACAACCGCATAAGGTTTACGACGTACTTTTTCAGTCAATTGACCACCTTCTTCATAACCAACATATCCTGGAGGCGCTCCAACAAGGCGAGATACCGCAAATTTCTCCATGTATTCGCTCATGTCAATTTGGATCAGTGCATCTTCTGTATCAAACATAAATCGTGCTAATTCTTTAGCTAACTCTGTTTTACCAACCCCAGTAGGACCTAAGAAGATAAATGACCCGATTGGTTTTTTAGGATCCTTCAAGCCCGCACGGGTACGTTGAATAGCTTTCACCAATTTACCTACAGCGTCATCTTGACCAATGATTCTTCCCTTCATCAACTCAGCCATATTCAACAGCTTTTGACTGTCTGTCTGACTAACACGTTGTACTGGAATACCTGTCATCATGGCCACTACTTCAGCAACATTTTCTTCTGAAACAGTATAGCGTTTAGACTTCGTCTCTTCTTCCCAAGCGATTTTTTCTTTCTCGAGCTCCTCGATCAATTTTTTCTCCGTATCACGCAATTTGGCAGCCTCTTCGTATTTTTGACTACGAACGACTTTGTTCTTTTCCAATTTGACCTCTTCAATTTTATTCTCAATGTCAATAATGGACTGCGGTACATGAATATTGTTTAAGTGCACGCGAGAGCCTGCCTCATCCAAAGCATCAATAGCCTTATCTGGTAAGAACCTGTCTGTAATGTAACGTGTTGTTAACGACACACAGGCTTCAATCGCTTCTGGAGTGTAGGTCACGTTGTGGTGATCCTCATATTTCTCTTTGATACGATTCAATATTTCAACTGTTTCGTCATGTGTAGCCGGTTCAATCGTTACACGTTGGAAACGACGGTCCAAAGCACCATCTTTTTCAATGTATTGACGATATTCGTCCAATGTTGTTGCACCAATACATTGGATTTCTCCTCTTGCCAAGGCTGGTTTGAACATATTGGAAGCATCTAACGATCCTGAAGCGCCACCTGCACCAACGATGGTGTGAATCTCATCGATAAATAAGATGACATCCGGTGATTTCTCCAGTTCATTCATAACCGCTTTCATACGTTCTTCAAATTGACCGCGATATTTCGTCCCGGCAACCAATGAAGCTAGATCCAATGTAACTACACGCTTATTGAAGAGTACACGCGATACCTTGCGTTGGACAATGCGAAGCGCAAGTCCCTCCGCAATAGCTGATTTACCAACTCCCGGTTCACCGATTAACAACGGATTGTTCTTCTTGCGTCGGGATAAAATTTGAGACACACGCTCAATCTCTTTTTCGCGACCTACAATAGGATCCAATTTACCCTCTTCGGCAGCTTTGGTCAAATCACGGCCAAAGTTGTCCAATACTGGAGTTTTGGATTTAATATCCGAAACTTTTTTAGGTTGGATATATTGATCATCCTCTGCAAAATCATCATCGCCGGTAGGAGAGCCCGGAGCTTCGTCCTTGATCGTCGTTCTATTTTGCTCAACTTCAGATTTGAAGATGTCGTAAGTCACATTGTATTGTTGTAAAATCTGAGAAGCAATATTATCTTCATCCCGTAAGATAGCCAATAATAGATGCTCCGTTCCGATGATATCCGATTTGAATATTTTAGCTTCCAAATAAGTGATCTTCAAAACTTTTTCAGCCTGTTTTGTTAATGGCATATTGCCAATAGGAGCGCGTGAAACCGATGCCCCCTTCACTGCGTCCTCCACAGATTGACGTAGTGCTGTCGTGTCAATGCCTATGTTTTTAAGGATCTTTATCGCCATACCATCGCCTTCACGAATTAATCCGAGCAATAAATGCTCCGTTCCTATATAATCGTGACGCAATCTCAAAGCTTCCTCTCTACTGTACGATATGACATCCTTTACGCGCGGTGAAAATTTTGCTTCCATTGAATACCTTTCTGTTTTATATTAAGGATATATAAATGTAGTAAATTCTGCATTTCAAACCTTAAAATTATTTTAAATAATGTCATCAACAATTAAGCCATGACCGTTATACGTCCAAAATGTCAGTATAAAAGATTACATTTGTATGTTAATATAATAAGAGTTTTCGAATTTTTTTAAATTTTATGTCAGACGAGAAGATCATTTTTTCGATGGCGGGTGTCAACAAAATCTATCCGCCTCAAAAACAAGTGTTAAAAAATATCTATTTATCTTTTTTCTATGGCGCGAAGATCGGTGTGATCGGTTTAAACGGATCAGGTAAATCTTCCCTATTAAAAATTATCGCTGGATTGGATAAATCCTACCAAGGCGAGGTGGTGTTCTCCCCAGGTTACTCTGTGGGTTATTTAGCACAAGAACCTCAATTGGATCTTGAAAAGACTGTTCTTGAAGTCGTTCAGGAAGGTGTCGCTGAAATTACAGCCATCTTACAGGAATACGAAGAAATCAACGAAAAATTTGGCTTGCCAGAGGTCTATGAAAATGCCGATGAGATGGACAAATTGTTGGCTAGACAAGGGGAACTTCAGGATATCATTGATGCCACTAACGCTTGGGAAATCGATTCGAAATTGGAAAGAGCAATGGATGCTTTACGTTGCCCCGAACCAGACGCGAAGATTGTCAATTTGTCAGGTGGTGAGCGCAGACGTGTAGCATTATGTCGCTTATTGTTGCAGGAACCTGATGTATTACTCCTGGATGAGCCGACCAACCACTTGGACGCCGAGTCGATTGATTGGTTAGAACAACATTTAAAACAATATAAAGGAACGGTCATTGCCGTTACCCACGACCGTTATTTCTTGGATAATGTAGCCGGATGGATTCTTGAATTGGATCGTGGTGAGGGTATTCCTTGGAAAGGAAATTATTCTTCTTGGTTAGATCAAAAAGCAAAACGCTTGGCACAGGAAGAAAAACAGGAAACCAAACGTCAAAAAACCTTGGAACGTGAGCTGGAATGGGTGCGTATGGCACCGAAAGCACGCCACGCCAAATCGAAAGCTCGTTTGCATAACTATGAAAAATTAGCTTCTGAGGAAACGAAAGAACGCGAAGAAAAATTGGAATTGTTTATTCCTCCGGGACCACGTTTAGGTAATTCGGTCATTGAGGCAACGAATATTTCCAAAGCGTATGGCGATCGTATCTTGTTTGAAAATTTGAGTTTCATGTTGCCGCCTGCGGGTATCGTAGGGATTATTGGACCCAACGGTGCAGGTAAAACAACCTTATTCCGTCTGATTACAGGTCAGGAAACACCTGACACGGGTTCTTTCAAGGTCGGAGAAACAGTAAAATTGGGTTACGTAGACCAAATGCACCACGACCTCGATCCTGAAAAATCGGTTTGGGAAAATATTACGGGTGGCAGCGACAATATGATGCTGGGTAACCGCTCGGTAAACTCAAGAGCTTACGTTTCCAAATTTAATTTTAACGGTGCTGATCAACAAAAGAAAGTAGGTGTACTTTCCGGTGGAGAACGTAACCGTGTTCACTTGGCTATTACACTCAAAGAAAGCTCAAATGTGCTCTTACTCGATGAGCCGACCAATGATATTGATGTAAATACCTTACGGGCACTGGAAGAAGGCTTGGAGAATTTCGGCGGTTGTGCCGTTGTGATCTCCCACGATAGATGGTTCCTGGATCGTATCTGTACACATATCCTTGCTTTTGAAGGGGATTCACAGGTTTATTTCTTTGAAGGTAACTACACTGAATATGAAGAAAACCGTAAAAAACGTGTTGGTGACGTGACACCGCACCGTATTAAATACAAGAAACTGGTAAAATAAGCAACGATCATGGACGGTGGAAGGCTTTTAGCTGCTATAATAGATCACGCTATTGATGGAATAATTACCATAGACAACAGGGGGAATGTGGAAAGCATTAACCCTGCTGCCTTGGAATTGTTCGGTTATCAGGCTGAAGAAGTGATCGGACACAATATCTCCATGTTAATGCCTGAACCTGATCGTGGTAATCACGATGGTTATCTGCATAATTACCAAACCACAGGCCACAAGAAAATTATCGGAATCGGTCGTGAAGTGATGGGCTTAAAGAAAAATGGAGAAACATTTCCATTCCGCTTGGCAGTCAGTGAGGTTTGGTTAAAAGATAAGAATATCTTTACCGGCTTTATTCACGATTTATCGCGTGAGAAAGCTGCCGAGGATATGCTCAAGCAACATGCAACCGAACTTGAACATAAAGTCAGTGAGCGTACACGCGACCTGATCTCTCTGGTATCTGAACTTGAAAAAGCTAAAGCAGAAGTCTCAAAGTCTTTGGAAAAAGAAATTGAACTTAACCAGCTGAAATCACGGTTTGTGTCCATGGCCTCGCATGAGTTCCGGACACCTTTAAGCTCGGTTCAGCTTTCGGCTTCTCTGATTGAAAAGTATTCCGAACGACCGGATGATAAGGCTAATATCATTAAACACACCAATAAAATTAAAAGTGCAGTTCAATTGCTCACAAGTATCCTGAACGACTTTCTGTCACTTGAAAAATTGGAAGCGGGTATTGTTGTGATGAATAAGCAATACATCAATCTCGTTGAGCTGGCAGAAGAGATCACCGAAGAAATGCAATTGATCTGTAAGAAAAATCAGCATATTGTATACCAACATACGGGAGAAATTGGACATTTTACCTTAGATCCAAATCTGTTGAAAAACGCTTTGGTCAACTTAATTTCCAATGCAATCAAATATTCTGGAGAAGACACATTGATCGAATTTACAACCTGTATTGACGACGAAGGCTGCTTAATATCCGTGAAAGACAATGGTATTGGTATACCCGAGGAAGATCAAGTACATTTGTTTGAGCCTTTTTTTAGAGCACATAATACAGGTAATATCCCTGGTACAGGATTAGGTCTGAATATCGTAAAACGGTATATCGAATTGATGGAAGGTCAGATGGAATTTGAATCGGAAGTACATAAAGGAACTTCATTCCGCGTGCGCTTCAAGGAGAGCGTTGTTGATAAATAGAGGCAAAGCATAAAAGGGTCTAAAACATAAAAAGGACAGAATAAATAATTGCAGATGAGAAATAAAAAGACAATTCTAATTATTGAAGATAATATCGATATCCGAGAGGGGACTACCGAAATATTGGAGTTGACAGGAAGGTATGATGTCATTACTGCCGAAAATGGACGTGTTGGCGTCGACCTGGCGACAAGACATATACCTGATCTGATTCTCTGTGATATCATGATGCCTGAATTGGATGGTTACGGAGTCTTATTTATGTTAAGCAAAATTGAGAGTACTGCTAAAATTCCGTTCATTTTTCTGACTGCCAAAGCGGAACGCGCAGATATGCGCAAAGCGATGGAAATGGGGGCGGATGATTATTTGACGAAACCTTTTGATGATGTTGAATTGATGAATGCAATAGATGTTCGCCTCAAAAGACATGAGCAGCTTGCAGCAGATATTCCTCAGGAAGAAGATTTGAGTTTGAGCGCCGAAGAGCAGGTATTGTTGCTAAAAGAGCTAATTGCCAATTCACGGGTGAAAACAGTGAAGAAAAAACAGTCTATTTATGAAAAAGATGATTCGCCAACGTACGTCTATTTTGTGAAATCTGGTCAGGTGCGCAGCTTTAAGTCCTATAAAGATGGACGTGAGCTGTCTACAGGTATTTTTATTGAAGGCAATTACTTTGGTTATGCTTCGATTTTGTTGAATGATAATTATGAAGACTACGCCGAAGCTGTTGAACAAAGTGAAATTGTGTTGATTCCAAAGGACAGTTTTTTGGAGCTGTTATGGAAAAAACCTGCAATAGCCAGTAAATTTATTAAGCTCCTTTCTGTCGACTTACGTGAAAAAGAAGAGCAATTGCTGGGTTTTGCCTATCATTCTGTCCGTAAGCGTGTCGCCAATGCCTTGATTAGCGTTGCTGAAAAAAGTGGAGTTAATATCAATGAGGCTGATGCATGCTCAATTGATGTGACACGAGACGGCCTAGCTTCAATTGCAGGGACAGCCAATGAAACTGTTTCCCGTATGCTCTCCGACTTTAAAGAAGAAAAACTGATTTCGAAAGAAAAAGGGAAGATATACATCAATTCCATCAAGAACCTGCGGGATGTGAAGCAGTAGCGATCAGCAGCTAAGATTTAAAAATCAATTTACTAAAAAAGGCGTGTTCAGTTTTTCTGAACACGCTTTTTTTCTGATAGCCTATGTTTACTGATTTGTGTCTTTTCATTAAAGTATCAATGCGAGTTCGCTATGCCGTTTTATTGAACTAGTTTGGTTTCATTGGTTTCAATGAACGTATAGTACGCGATTATTGGCCATATAATAGCTTTCGGTTGACTTTTACAGCTGTTGATGTTAGCGAAATCATGCAAGTTTTTGTGAATTGTGATAAATATCATTTTAAGGTGTGGTGCTATATCATCTTTTTGCCCATATGCATGATTTACTTTTGTTCTTAGGATAAACCTTAATTGGTGATTGTAGAATCAGAATGAAAGTAGTAGTATATAATGTAAGGTCATTTGAAAAAGAGTTTTGGGCATTGGCAAATGCCAAACAACATGATTTGACTTTGATTTCAAATGGATTAAATGCGGAGACACAGAATTACGCGCGTGGAAAAGATGCGGTAGTTATTTCCGTGAGCGATATGTTGGACGAGAGCATGCTACTTAATTTAAAAGGGTTAGGGATCAATAAGATTATGACCCGCAGTAAGGATACTGCTCATATCGATCTGGTAAAGGCTGGAGATCTGAATATTCAGATTGCCAATGCACCATTTGAAGATCAGAGTCCAAAAGGACTGGCAGAGCAGACCGTCCGGAATCTCAACTTATGGGGATTAGAAAAATGTGTTGGTAAAGCCTGTTGTTGTCTGAACGACTGTGCTAAAAAAATAAAATAAAATGATTACATCGCAGGTTACAATGGAAGAATTGGTGCAAAAATATAATGTTGCCGCACCGCGCTATACAAGCTATCCTACTGTTCCCTTTTGGGATAATGAAGCATTTTCCCGGGCAGCTTGGACTAATCAAGTCTACCAAACTTTCCAGCAGTCGAAAGAAAAAGGTATCAGCTTATATATTCACCTTCCTTTTTGTGAAAGCCTATGTACGTATTGTGGTTGCAATACGCGCATTACAAAAAACCATCGCGTTGAAGAACCTTATATTGCCTCTCTTTTGAAAGAATGGGAAATGTATGTCGCTTTATTTAAGGGAGAAAGACCGTTATTGGCAGAAATACATTTGGGTGGTGGTACTCCGACCTTTTTCCATCCGGATAATTTGAAAGTACTGATTGAGGGGATCCTTAAACACGCAGACCTGGCTCCTGATCGTTCATTCTCTTTCGAAGCTCATCCTGCTAATACAACCGTCACACATTTAGAAACCTTATTTGACTTGGGATTTCGGCGCTTGAGCCTGGGAATACAGGATTTTGATCCACTTGTGCAGTTTGTGATCAATAGGCATCAAACTTTGGAGGAAGTGGAGGAGGTTATGCTGAATGCGCGGAAAATTGGATTTGAGTCGATCAACTTCGATTTGATCTATGGATTGCCCAAGCAAACATTGGCTACGGTGGAAGATACGATCCAAAAAGCGATGCTGCTCGGTCCAGACCGGATCTCTTTCTATAGCTATGCCCACGTGCCTTGGATAAAACCCGGTCAACGGCATTATACTGAAGCAGATCTACCTCATGGCGCAGCCAAACTCGCCTTATATAACCTTGGAAAAAAAATGATTTTGGCCCATGGCTATGAAGATGTCGGTATGGATCATTTTGCGAAAAGAGAGGACGAGTTATTTGTGGCTTTTCAACAAGAAAGATTACATCGCAATTTTATGGGGTATGCCGATCGATTTAGTCCCTTGTTAATCGGTATCGGAGTCTCTTCGATCAGCGATGCCTGGGGGGCTTTTGCTCAAAATGTGAAGACCGTAGAAGAATACCATAAACTTATTGATGGAGGGGTATTGCCCGTTATAAAAGGACATATACTCAACGAGGAGGATCTTCTTGTAAGGCGTTATATCCTCGATATGATGTGTAAAGGCAAAGTGCATTTGCCGACAGGTGCGCCGTTGAATGAGCAGATTATCGACGAATTGTCTGAACTTGTTGCAGATGGTTTAGTCTCCATATCCGGCGATCTAATTCAATGTACTGCTATTGGACGCTCCTTTTTAAGAAATATCTGTATGGCCTTTGATCAGCGATTATTGCGTTCAAAAGCACAAAATCAATTATTTAGTCAGGCAATTTAGAACGAAGGTATGGCAGAGCTAAGGGATGAAATACAACTTGCAGAAAAATGTTTCCATTGCGGTGATAAAATTGAGGAAACGGGCTATCAGCTTGATCATCATGATTTTTGCTGTCTGGGATGTCAGACCGTTTACCAAGTACTGAACGATAGTGGTATGCAGCAATATTATCGCTATAATCAGCACCCGGGTAAATCAAATAAATCCAAGCAAGAAGATTTTTCCTATCTGGATGAACCACAGATTGCCGGTAAATTAGTGGATTATAAAGATGATAAGATGACTATCATCACCTTTTATATTCCAGCTATTCACTGTAGCTCTTGTATCTGGTTGCTGGAAAATTTATATAAACTAAATCCCAACGTACTGCAGTCGCGCGTGGACTTTATGAAGAAACAGGCGAGCATTACATTCAATCACAATGAGCTGCCATTGAAAGACCTGGTTTATCTTTTGGTCAATATCGGTTATGACCCTAAAATCACTTTGCAGGATGTTGTAAAGGAAGGGAATAGAAATAATTTGAATCCTTTGGTCGCAAAAATTGCTGTTGCCGGTTTCTGTTTTGGAAATTCTATGTTATTCAGTTTCCCTGATTATTTTGGAATGGGGAGTTTTGAAAAGGAATATGCCAATTTCTTTGGTTATATAAACCTGGCCTTTGGTCTCCCTGTTTTATTGTATTGTGCATCGGATTATTTCAAATCGGCCTATTGGAGTCTGAAACAAAAGCGGTTGAATCTGGATGTGCCATTAGCTCTAGGAATCCTCGTGTTATTTTTGCGTTCCGCGTTTGAGGTGATCACACAGACAGGAGCTGGTTTTACGGATACACTCTGTAGTCTTGTATTCTTTATATTGATCGGAAAATGGGTACAACAACGTACCTATTATCATATCTCATTTGAACGGGATTACCGGAGTTATTTCCCCGTGGCTGTAACAGTATTGACGGAATCAGGGGACAAACCTGTACAATTAGCTGACGTTCATATCGGTGACCGTATCTTGGTTCGGAACAATGAAATTATACCCGCTGATGCCATGCTTTTAAAAGGCGATGCTGCGATAGATTTTAGCTTTGTAACGGGAGAATCAAGTCCGGTCAGTAAGACCTTAGGCGAAATTATCTATGCCGGCGGACGCCAGACGGGGGAAGCGATAGAACTTGAAGTGGTCAAACCGATTTCACAGTCCTATTTGACCAAATTATGGAATAATGAGAATTATAAAGATTATGACAAACATTTTCAGACTTTTGTCAACTTTATAAGTAAATATTTTACTGTTGTTTTATTGGCTATTGCACTATTGGCTGCCTTATTTTGGGCCGTTGATGGAAGTGCAAGCCGGGCTTGGGGAGCTTTTACGGCGGTATTAATTATCGCATGTCCATGTGCGTTGGCGTTGAGCTCTCCATTTACCCTTTCTGCAGCGCTAAGTATTTTTGATCGAAATAAGTTCTATGTGAAAAATACGGCCGCAATTGAGCAGATGGCAACGATTGATACTTTGGTGTTCGATAAAACTGGCACAATATCATCGCCTAAAGCAACTTCAATTTATTTTGAAGGTAGTCTTTCAGCAATTGACAAAAAGTTACTGAATGCGGTATGTAGAAACTCTAGCCATCCATTGAGCCGTGAGATTGTCAAGTGGCTGAATGTCTCTTCTGCTATTTCGATACAGGATTTTAAGGAATTTCCGGGAAAGGGGATGCAGGCTAATGTAAGTGGCAAGGAAATTAAAATCGGTAGTGCTAACTTTTTGAATATCGGTAACATTAAAACAGATGGTTCAGTGGTTTTTATTCGTATAGGTGAGGAGTTAAAGGGGTATTTTACCATGGAGCAATCCTGGAGGGATGGCCTTTCGGCTTTGATTGAAGATTTTAAAGTCGAATACGACCTTCATTTAATCTCAGGGGATAACGATAGACGTCTGGATGCACTCCAGTTAATTTTTCCCTCGAATGCAAGTTTGCTTTTTAATCAATCACCAATGGAAAAACTGGAAACCATTCAAAATTTTCAGGTAGCAGGAAAGCATGTCTGCATGATTGGTGATGGCCTTAATGATGCGGGGGCATTGCGTAAAGCAGATTTGGGCATCGCCGTGAGTGATGATATCAATAACTTCTCTCCCGGCTGCGATGCGATACTGGATGGGGAGTCATTTTCAAAAATGCCGGATTTCTTTGCTTTTAGCAAAGATGCGGTGAAAGTAATACATATGAGCTTTGGTATATCTCTTTTATATAATGTAATTGGATTGAGCTTTGCCGTGCAAGGTATTATGTCGCCGTTATTTGCCGCGATTCTAATGCCAATAAGTACGGTAACGATCATCTCCTTTACAAGTCTCATGACGAGGTGGTATGCCAAACGCCGTAAACTCTAGTTGTTATGGAAATAATGTATATTTTGATCGGTTGTAGTGTTTTGTTGGCTTTGGTTTTCCTATGTGCTTTTTTCTGGGCAAATAAAACCGGTCAGCATAACGATACCTATACACCTTCTATACGGATTCTGTTTGATGATGAAACGACAGAAGAAGAAGAAGATAAGGAGGGCGGCGTAACTAAAACGTTATCGTAATTAAATCAATTACTTTTTTTTGTAATTAAGGTTATTATCAATAAAATTGGGGGTAAATACCAATTTGAAAAAAAAATACATGCATAATAATCCATTTTCATTAAAAGATAAGGTAGTTGTAATTACGGGAGGTACAGGGATTTTAGGCGAAGCATTTGTTGAGGCTTTGGCCGAGGCAGAAGCCAAAGTCGCAATCCTTGGACGTAATGGACAAATCGGAGCGGAGCGTGTCCAGCAGGTAGAGTCTGTTGGTGGCGAAGCTATATTTATTGAAGTTGACATCATGAACGAACAGGATGTCACTCGGGCGAAAGATGAAGTTTTGCAAAAGTGGGGTAGGATAGACGCTTTAGTAAACGCCGTTGGAGGCAACATTCCAGGTGCAACAATTGGTGCCGATCAAGATTTATTTGCGAGCAATATTCAGGATACTATTAAAGCGATAGAGCTTAATTTGTATGGTACAATGATTCCTACGCATATTATTGGTCGTGTGATTGCTGAAAGCGGAAAAGGTGTCATCATCAATATATCTTCTCTTACAGCCAGTCGTCCTTTTACACGTGTTTTGGGCTATACTGTTGCAAAACACGGTATCGATGGGTATACAAAATGGATGGCCACCGAGCTCGCTCAGCGTTATGGCGATCAAGTTCGGGTTAATGCAATCGCTCCCGGCGTATTCTTAACCAAGCAGAACAAAAACTTATTGATCAATCCAGACGGTACGTATAGCGACCGTACCAAACGTATTCTTAACGGAACTCCCTATAACCGTTTGGGCGACCCTCGTGAGTTAAAAGGAACTTTAATCTATCTATTGAGTGATGCATCGGCCTTTGTGACAGGGGAGACGGTTTTTGTCGATGGTGGTTTTAATGCATGGTGTGGCGTTTAATTAAACTTTAAGATGAGAAAATTAGAACAAACCTGGCGTTGGTATGGCCCCAATGACCCGGTATCTTTACAGGATATCAAACAGGCTGGAGCTACTGGTATTGTTACGGCATTACATCATATTCCACACGGTGAGGTATGGCCATTGGCAGACATTCAAGAAAGAAAACGCATTATAGAAGATGCTGGTCTTACCTGGTCTGTTGTGGAAAGTGTGACGGTACACGAAGAGATTAAGACAAAAGGTGCTAGAGTCGATGAATACCTTCAGAAATATAAGGAGACTTTAACCAATCTCGCACAATGCGGCATCAAAACAATTTGTTATAATTTTATGCCAGTGCTTGACTGGACGCGAACGCAATTGGACTTAACCATGGCGGATGGTTCAAAAGCATTGTATTTTGACTGGATTGATTTGGCACTTTTTGATATCTTTATATTGAAACGTGATGAAGCACAGACAGCGTATCCAGAGGATGTTGTAAAACGTGCAACTTTACGTTTCGATGAAATTTCCGAACAGCAAAAAGAAGAATTGGCAAATGTTGTCTTAATGGGAATCCCCGGAGAGAAGAATGTGGAATTGGATGCGTTAAAAGCGAGCATTGATACCTATAAGCATATTGGACGGGATGGTTTACGCGATAATTTGGTTTATTTCCTACGGGGTATTGCGGCAACTTGTGAGGAGAATGGTATATGCATGACCATTCATCCCGATGATCCACCGTATCCTATTTTAGGTTTGCCCCGCATCGTTAGTAATGGTGAGGATTTCGAGTATTTTTTAAAAGCGGTTCCACAACAATTTAATGGTGTCTGCTTTTGTACAGGATCCTTGGGAGCCAGTCAGACAAACGATCTACCAGCTATCTTAGAAAATATTAAAGGGCGGGTAAATTTTGTTCACTTACGGAATGTGAGAAAAGATGCGATCGGAAGCTTTTACGAGGCAGACCATTTGGATGGGGATGTCAATATGTATAAAATCATGAAAATACTGGTTGCTGAAAATCAATTGAGATCTACAGCGATCCCATTCAGACCAGATCACGGCCATCAGATGCTGGATGATCTGAATAAAGTAACAAATCCAGGGTATTCTGCCATTGGAAGATTGAGAGGGCTTGCGGAATTACGGGGCCTAGAGTATGGTATTGTTGGTGAATGATACCAATCATTCAAGCGAAGATTAGAGATTATGACCTGTAATAGTGGTCTAGCATAACGACAGTCGGGAAATAAGAGCGCTAACGTCTTATTTCCCGACTGTTTTGTTTTAAGTATGTCGGCGAGACTATAATCAAAAGAATTATAAGGAAGATTTGCGAATGATGAGCTGTGTTGGAAGCTCAATCGTTTCAAATTCATGTATTGGTCTTGTTTGGTTAATGGTGGCGATTAATTTATTTGTTGCTAATTCTCCAATTTCTGTTGCAGGCTGTACAACGGTGGATAGCGCTGGATTTAACGAAGCAGCAATTTGTGTGTTTGAAAAACCGATAACGGCAACTTCGGAAGGAACCTGAATCTGAAGCTCAGCCAAAATACCCAATGTTCGGGTTGTAATAATATCTGTTGCTCCAAAAATTGCATCTATATTTTTATGCTCAAGATATTCTTTGCGCAAAATCTCCCGAATTGTTTCGTCTATATCGGTGGTATTATTAAAACTACATTCGATATAATGTCTAGTATCAAAAGGAATCCCCGCATCTGATAAAGCAGATTTAAAGCCATTTAATCGTTCAGCTGCGACCCCTAAGTTCTTTCCGGTGATATGCAAAATATTCTTTTTACCTTGTTCGATGAGATGCTTTGTGGCATTATATGAACCCTGGAAATTATTGACACCAACCTTGAATGTGTCGAGCTGGTGATTGATACGATCAAAAATAACGACGGGGATCTGCGATTTTATCAATGCTTTTAGCTCTTCAATATTTGAATCGGAAGAAACCGGAGATATCATTAAGCCATCAATACCGCGCATGCGTAAGACGTCAATACAATTTTTTTCGATCCGTTCGTCTTCCCGGCTTTGCATGAAAATAACGTCATAGACAGTCTGTTGAGAGGCTATTTGAATTCCATCGAGGATTTGTGAAACGAATGTATTACTAATGTTGGATACAATAACCCCTATTGTATTGGATTTTCCTATTTTTAAGCTCCGTGCCAACTTATTTGGGCGGAAATTATGCTTTTTGGCATATTCCTGAACCATCTTTTTAGTCGCTTCACTTATTTCGTAGCTGTCTGATAATGCTTTGGAAACCGTCGAAACAGAAATATTGAGTGCCAACGCTATATCTTTCAGGGTAGTTCTGCTCATCGCTTTGGTGGTTATTTTAAGAAGATAAATCTACATAAAAAAATGTATAAATGTGTTTTTATCTTCATAATTAGCCATTATCTATGGTCGGCTGGGACTTAGTCAATGGATTTGATTGGCAGGATTTCCTTTTTCTAATCCCTCTTCAAAATTAAAAAGAAGTTCGACATACTCGAAGCTAACCAAGGGCTTTTTGGCCCATGTAACCTATGCGAGTCCGAGTGTTTGGTGTTTTTTTGGCTATTTTTCGGTATTTCTAGGTAAGATGTCGCGCTGCGGTTCGTTTCGTTTTCGATCTTGAACCAGTCCAGAATCTATCCTGAATGAGCCTAGCGAGGGTTTAGCTAGGGCTTAGTTTCGCCCTGCGGGCAGGGTGCGGCTACCTTAAAAGTAACCTGAATCCGTGCCAGAGTCGGACTCAACACGGACTCAACACGGACAGGACACGGTTGCAGGGCAAACCTACCCCGAGCATGGTACGAAGCAGGTGGGGAGGGGAGCCGAAGGTTCCCGCAAGCCCTGCGTAGCAGCCGGAGCCCTGTCCACGGGGCGGAACCCAAGTTTGCCCTAAATGAGCCGTGCTTCCCCAGTAAATAAAGAAAAGTTGAAGACTTCTTATTCCTTAGGTTAGCTTTTGTTTATATTTAGCTTAGCAATAAGTTAGGTTTTGTTTAGCTATAACCTATACTATACCTAAACAAAACCTAACTAAAACCTAAACTAAACCTAAGTAAAACGGTACAAAAGTATAGCTACAGAAGAAGGTATTCCGGCAGCCTGTGTTCTGCCATTGTTCTGGCTTTATCAATAGCCGGCACACCGTTTTCAATTGGGCAAAAGCAGAGCGAAGAATGCCCTTTGCATCTTTCAGGCCTAACAATACCACCTTTACTGTTCACGATACCGTTTCTCTTTCCCCGGGAAGTGGGAACACAGCAGGGTTAGCCCGGTTTCCGCGGTACGATCCAATTTCCAGCACCATTCCTTTTTCCCCAGGGAAGCCTGTGCCAAAGCCCGGTTCCCGGTATGTACGCAGCGCGCCGCGGTTCCCCTGCAATGTCCAGGTTAGATCCCGGTTCCCGTCCCCATTCTGTGCCGGATCCGGCGTTCCCAGCCTTCCGATCACCTGCTTTACAAAAAGAATATCGCACCCTTACAGGCAGTTAAGGGCAAAATGAAATAAATAAGAACAAAAGGCTTGGAAGTTTGTTAGTAAACTCCCTATCTTTGCACCACTCCACAAGGGAGGGACGGTTACTTCGAAAGAAGAAACCATGAAAAAAAAGAAGGGTTTAAGTAAGACGGGCAGGATTTAAAATCCCGC